>DATGSY010000095.1:0-4184 GCA_035302125.1 Atopostipes sp. | reverse complement strand
ACATTCAAAGAATGTGACATATGAAATATTATGTTAGTTTTGAAATAATAATGTAATGTAATTAAAACATAAATCGTAGTAGCCAGTGATATACTACTCCTAGTGGCAGAAAGAACTGCCTATTTTTATTGGAAAAAATGAAAAAATCTATGAATAAATAAGGTGTTATTAAATTATGATTGAAATGAAAAACGTATCAAAAGTATACGACAATGGAATAACAGCTTTACATGATTTGTCTGTTCGTATTGAACAAGGCGAATTTGTTTATGTAGTAGGACCTAGTGGGGCAGGGAAATCAACCTTTATGCGTTTGATGTACCGAGAAGTTTTACCTACAGACGGGACTGTACAAGTAGCTGACTTTGATATATTGAACATGAAAGAAAAAAATGTTCCTTATTTAAGACGACAAGTAGGTGTCGTATTCCAAGACTTTAAATTATTGCCGTCATTGACAGTATTTGAAAATATCGCTTATGCAATGGAAGTTTTAGAGAAAAGTCCTCGACAAATTGAAGCGCGAGTAGCAGAAGTTTTAAAACTCGTAAGATTAGAAAATAAAACAAACATGTATCCAAATGAGTTATCTGGTGGAGAACAGCAACGTGTGGCGATTGCTCGAGCGATTGCGAATATGCCACGAGTTTTAATTGCAGATGAACCAACTGGAAACTTAGACCCTGAAACGTCTGCCGGAATCATGGAAATTCTTGAAACGATTAATGATCAAGGAACAACGATTATCATGGCGACACATAATAGTGAAATCGTTAATCAGTACAAACATCGCGTAATCGTGATTGATGACGGACGTATTATCCGAGACGATGAAAAAGGAGGATATACGTATGAAACTTAGAACAGTAGGGCGTCATATAAAAGAAGGTTTCAAAAGTATTAAACGTAATGGCTGGATGAGTTTTGCGGCAATCAGTGCGGTTTCCATTACTTTATTATTAGTTGGTGGCTTAATTGCAACAGTGATGAACATCAACGAATTGGCTGCTGATATTGAAAATGACGTTAGTGTTCGCGTGTATGTCGATTTAGCGGCTACAGAAGAAGATACTGTGAACCTTGAACAAAACTTAGAGGAATTGGAGAATGTCGAAGAAGTAACATTCTCCAGCCGTGAAGAAGAATTAGAGAACGTTGTGGGTAGTTACGGAGATACATTCGAACTATTCCAAGGGGATCAAAATCCGTTATACAACGTCTTTGTAGTAGATACAACATCTCCAGAGTACACAGCACAAGTGGCGGAAGAAATTCAACCGATGGATTTTGTTTCAGAGGTGAACTATGGAGGAGCAGAAGCCGATCGATTATTCCAAATGACATCAACCATCCGTAATGTCGGAGGAATTATCATTCTAGCCTTAATTTTCACTGCAGTCTTCTTAATTTCTAATACCATTCGAATTACGATCTTCTCAAGAAGTACAGAGATTGAAATTATGAAACTTGTTGGAGCAACAAACTGGTTTATCCGATGGCCTTTCTTAATTGAAGGAGCACTTATTGGATTCGTTGGAGCAATTATTCCATCTGTTGCTTTGTGGTTTATCTATGATGCCGTGTATGGTGCAGTATCAGGATTCTTCCAAGGCACTTATTTCTCACTCTTATCGCCAACACCGTATATGTATTATCTGATTGCATTACTTACTGGAATCGGAATAATTATTGGAGCTGTCGGTTCTTCGTTATCTATTCGAAGATTCCTAAAAGTTTAATTCTAGAAAATAAAAAATAATATAAAAATAATAAAATGAAAATAATATTTGGGGGAAAAGACGTTTATGTTCAAGAAAAGATTAGTTCGTTTAGCAATGGCCGGAACAATTGGATTTACAGCATTAGCTTCACCTGGATTGTTAGCACAAGCAACACCGTCTAACGTTTCCGATTATGATACTTTAATTCAAGAATTGACTTCAGAACAAAATGAAGCTTCAAACAAATTATCTAATTTACAAAAAGAAATTTCAGAGAATGAAAAAGAAGCTGAAAAACTGGTGCAAGAAATGGAAGAAACAAAAGAACTTCTTAACGCACTACAGACTGAAATTGATGAATTAAAAGTCAATATTCAACAACGTGAAGATCAATTAAAAGAACAAGCACGTGCTTTACAAGTCATGGGTGAATCAAGTAATATCGTGAGTTTTGTATTAAATGCAGATTCATTGAACGATGTGATTGGGCGTATTGATGTTGTAACAACTTTAGTTTCATCCAACCAGCAAACACTGGCTCAACAAGAAAAAGATAAAGCTTTAGTGGAAGAAAAAGAAGCAGAAACCGTTAAGAAACAAGAAGAACAGACAACATTGGCTGCAAAACTTGAAGAAAATAAAACGGTTTTAGAAGAACAAAAAGCAGAACAAGAAAGTCTGCTTGCTAGAATTGCTTCTGAAAAAGCTATTGCAACAGAAGAACGCGATGCATTAGTTGCTCGAGCGGAAGCTGCAGAACAACGTCGTCAAGAGTTACAAACGGCTCGTACGACTTCTGAAAATGCAGTGAACAACTCAAATTCTGGTGCAGTTACACCTGCAAGTACATCCACTTCAGCTGACTCAAAGGCTAAACCTGAACCAAAAGCACCTGCAGCAAATAGCGGTTCTATTTTAGACGTGGCACACAGCTTATCCGGTGTTCCTTACAACTACGGTGGAACAACTACTGCTGGCTTTGACTGTTCTGGATTTACAGCTTATGTCTTTAACCAAGCGGGACGTTCATTACCACGTACAGCCGCTGGACAATATTCAGCAACTAGTCGAGTTTCTAGAAGCCAAGCTCAACCGGGTGATTTAGTCTTCTTCAATATTGGTGGAGGAATTAATCACGTCGGCATTTATTTAGGTGGGGGCAACTTCATTGGATCTCAAACATCCACTGGTGTCGCGGTTGCATCCATTAATTCTGGATTCTGGGCCAATAAAGTGGTTGGATTTGGCCGTTAATTTTAAATAATCATTTTATTAACCCAAATATATTATTCGTTTTAACCTCAAGTCTTTGATTGACTTGAGGTTTTTCTTTTCTCTATCCTTCAATTTCCTTAAATGACTATTTGTATAATCCAGCAAACTAAATGTCTTTTCGTATATAATGAATCTTGGTTTAAAGAATCGTGTGTTGAAAAGCCATAAGTTAAAATGTAGAATAAATTCAAATGTTTTGATGTCCGAATGGAGAGAAGTGAAAATCATGTTAATTTCTAATGTCGTATGGGCTGTCTTGTTATACTTTATTCAACCGGTTTTTATTGTTGGTTTACTTTACGCATATGGTAATTATAAAAAACGTGTCAATTATTCAAGAAAAACGTTTCGAGTGAATTTTAATCGAAGCACTTTTGAATTAAAAGATTATTTTCTTAAAGGATTATTGCCTGGATTAATAATATCTGTATTATCGGTAGTTCTTGGCGTTCCTTTAACGATTGAATGGTATGTGGCTTACCAAGGAATAACAATTTTATTAATGCTCATTGGCGGGTCTCGGTTTATTCATCCAATCTTTACATTTTCTATGACATCAATCCTTTTTTACATATTTGAACATTTGAATTTCAACGTCAATTTCTCTTGGCTACAACCCATAATCAACGAAAATCTTTTCGCAGCAAACTTTGAGGTGAATCCTTTTTCCGCTTTAGTAACCAATGGTTTATTCTTTGCTTCACTGATCTTGTTGTTTTCACTATTTACGCTGACGACAAAAACGGAAAACGAAATCTTTCCAGTCCTTGGCTCTTCAAAGAGGGGGAAAACGGTAGCTCAATATCCCATGAAGTCCCTATGGGTTCTTCCGATGGCGGTTGTAGTGCCAGGAGAAGTCTTTGAACCTTTTGCAGATTGGTGGCCGGTATTTAATATTGGAAGCGAAAGTTATGCCTTTTTGCTTTTGCCTGTACTCGTTGGCTTCCATTATACTGTTTCGACGCAATTGTTTACGGAAGCTGCGAAACACTTAAGAAAAGAGTTCTTATGGCTGTTTTTCATTAGTATGATTGGAGTAATGGCTTCTTACTTTTATCTATCCATCAGCATTTGGGTGGTCGTACTGGTCTTTATTGCCGGCTTATTTATTTTGTATCGACACCGAAGAAGAGAAAATATGCACAATTATCGCTACGGACCGGCAGATGAAGGGCTGCGTGTGATTGC
>DATGSY010000094.1:0-4654 GCA_035302125.1 Atopostipes sp. | reverse complement strand
GGATGTTGGGGCAGTCAGTTATCGATGCCCGACCATTCAAGGAAATATTAAGATTGTCCCGGATCATGTCAGTGCCCACACCACTGAACTAGCGGATGCCACGATTTCTAAAGCCGGAGAAGAAGGACTTGTTAAAGGCGCAACAGGGATTGCATTAACAGCTTTAGAATTGTTAAAAGACCCTGCATTATTAGAAGAAGTAAAAGCGGAACAAAATGAAACTTTAGAAGCGTTAGCTAGCTTAACTTAAAGTTAAAGAAAAAGTTAAAGAAAGAGTGGCTCTTAATAAGAGACCACTCTTTTATTTTTAGAGGCTGCACAGTAAAGTCAAAGACTTTGGAAACAAGACACGATTAGTGCTAAAATTTTAGTGATTGCCAAATACATATTAAGTGGAGGATTTCAATGTACAAATTAATCGCGTGTGATTTAGATGAGACATTATTAAATATAGACAACCAAGTATCGCAAAGGAATATAGAAGCGATCAAACGAGCGGATGCACTAGGTGTAAAATTCGTTTTAGCTACTGGGAGAGGCTACTCAACCGTTCAAGGCACCTTGCAAGAAATTGGGTTACATGATTTGGAAGATGAATATGTTATTTCTTTCAATGGCGGAGCAGTCACTGAAAATAAAGACAACAAATTACTTCATCTCCAAGGGATTTCTTTTGATTTTGCTTCTGAATTGTACCGACGAGGTTTAGACTATGATGTTTGTATTCATGTGTATACGAAAGAAGATGTCTACGTTTATAATTATGTCGAAGAAGAAAGAGCACACCTTGAAACAAAAATGGAAGTCATCGAGATCTTTGACAAAGACATCGATTTCTTAAAAGATGAAGAAATCGTCAAAGTACTTTATATGAATACCGACCGTGACTACCTCCAGCAAATTGAAGAAGAGTTAAAAGACATCACTCAAGATAGCGACATCACGTATTCAAGCAATCGCTACATTGAGTTTAATGATAAAGGGGTAAATAAAGGGGCAGGAATTACCTTTTTAGCTGACCATTTGGGAATAGATATTGAAGAGACCATAGCAATCGGTGATAACTTTAACGACTGGCCGATGCTTGAAACCGCTGGGTTAAGTGTAGGCGTTCAAAATATGGTGCCTGAGTTAAAGGAACGAGTGGATTATGTTACTGAAGCGAATCACAATGAAGATGCAGTCGCAGAAGTGATTGAAAAATTCATCTTAGAGCCAGCAGAAGAAACAAAATAACGGCTAATTGACATCATTCAATCAAAGAAATTCACTTCCTTTAAGGATATTACTTGAAAAGTAAAACGAATCAGGAGTAAACTCGTTTTAAGAAATAATATTTTAAGAGGAGTGGATGTTTATGAGCGTGACGTTGGAAGATTTAACCAGTAAGTTATCGGCTTGTCAAGCAGCTTGTAATCACTGTTATGATGCTTGTTTAAAAGAAGACGATATTGACATGATGAGAAGATGCATTCGTACGGATCGCGACTGTGCAGATATTTGTGGCTTGGCTTTAAGTTTTGCGCATCGTGAAAGCGAGTTGTTTCATGAAGTCCTTGAATTATGTGCTACAGCGTGTGAAACATGTGCAGACGAGTGTGAAAAACATGATCATCATGAACACTGTGTAGAATGCGCAAAAGCTTGTCGTGAATGTGCAGAAGCTTGCCGTGCGTACATTGCATAAACATAAATAGAATCAACATACTTATACGATAATAAAAGCAGAAGGAGCTGTGGTAACTCCTTCTGCTTTTTTTGCTGATAATGATCGATTGCTTTTCGGAAATGAGCTATAAAAGAATCTCTGTACAGGGAGAAAAGACTTTATTGGGACAAGTGAGTGGTAAAAACTCGTCCACTTGCTTAGGTATCGGCTCTATCGAAACAAGTGAGCCGTAAAATCTCTTCCACTTGCACAGATATCAACCCTATCGGGACAAGTGAGCCATAAAATTTCATCCACTTACTCCTATAGAGCTGATATCCAACTCACTCAAAGAACCAAAAAGTTTATTAAAAGAAAATGTCTTGGAAGCGTTTCTTTTGGATGAAAGGTTTGGTAAAATAGAATGAATGATTACATACCATCCAAATTTTTAAAAAAAGAAGGAAGGAAGTTACATGGAAAAACAATTGAATAGAAAGTATGCCGCAGGGCAGTTCTTTTACTTTTCAATGTTTGCTTCGATGTTTGCCTTTGTTTCTGTATATTTACTCCATAAAGGCTTCGACAATGCAACCATTGGAACCGTACTTTCTATTACAAGTATTGCAGCCATCGCCATTCAAACAGGGCTGGCCAATTATAGTGACAAGCATAAAGAAATTCGACTGCAAGACATTGTCTCCGTAGTCGTCGTCTCCATTGTCATTGGATCGATTTTATTATTCTTTATGCCGATTGAATTCTTTATCTTGGGGCTTGTAGTCTATATTTTTGCGATGACACAAGCTTTGATGACTTTAATCAACTCACTGGCTTTTATTTATGAAAAGTTCGATATACAAATTAATTATGGAGTCGCTCGAGGAATGGGGTCATTGGCTTATGCGGTCATGACGATGCTTTTAGGCTATGTCGTGGAAGCAACCACACCAGATATTTTGCCTCTGTTTTATACCGTTTTTGCACTTTTATTATTATTCTCCGTTCGATCCTATTTCTTGCCAGAAGACCAACAAGTAGTGGTCAAAGAGATTGATGAGCCCATTGAAGAACAGGTGGCCAAAGATCAGACGATGCTTGAATTCGTTTCAAAGTATACGCGCTTGGTTGTCCTGATGTTAGGCATTGTCTTTTTATTTTTCTCACATACAATGATCAACAACTTTTTCATTCAAATCCTCGTACCTATTGGAGGAGATAGTGGGGATATGGGGACCGCAATTTTCGTGGCAGCCATTGTTGAATTACCAGCAATGCTGAACTTTGAACGGCTCTCAAATAAAATTCCTGTCAGTCGGTTATTGAAAATCTCAGCTGTCTTTTTCTTAGCGAAACATGCACTGACGTTTTTAGCACCAAATATGGCGATAATTTATATCGCACAATTTTTACAAATTGGTGCATTTTCTATTGCCTATCCGGCATTAGTCGCGTATATTAATTCCGTCGTTGACTTGAAGGATTTAGTGAAAGGGCAATCGCTCTTAACAACCGCCATGGCTTTAAGCAGTGTATTCGCCAGTTTCCTGGGTGGGATACTCTTAGACAGCATTGGTGTTTCACAAACTTTACTCATCGGAGTTGTTACAACAGTCATCGGTTTAATCGTTGTGTTTGTCACAGTTAAAGACACTTCGAAAGAACCCGTAAAAACAGAATCAATGAAAGCCTAAAAATCGAAAATTTAATTTTGAGACTCTCTAAGTAGTCATTTGTAAACAGCCTTTAAATGACTGCCTAGGGAGTCTTTTAACGTTAACCTTGCGTTATCACAAAAATACGTACCATTCATTCAAACAGACACATGGTCGGAAGAAGGAAAAATATGGAAAAAAGTTTAAATTGGAAATATTCTGCGATTCACTTTACATCATCTGCATTAATGGCCGTCACGATCGCTTATGCTTCAGTCTATCTTCTAGAAAAAGGATTTTTAAATGCCACAATCGGTGCCGTTTTAGCCGTTTCAAGTTTACTGTCTATTGGACTTCAAACCTTATTAGCGGATTATATTGATAACCACAAAGAAGTCACCTTACAAAGTGTACTCATACAAATGAGTTTAATTATTATTGCTTCATCTGCTCTTTTATATTTTATGAAGAATGGTTTTATTGTTTTAGTCCTCGTAACCATTATTTATTCTCTTGTACGTACAGCCGCACCTTTTATTAATTCATTGGCTTTTATTTATGATAAATACAACATTCGAGTGAAATATGGAGTGGCGAGAGGATTGGCTTCCATTGCTTACGCTATTACGACCATGTTGCTTGGTCAAGTGTTAGGATTGGTTAATCCAAGTTTATTACCGATTTTTTATGTCGTCTTTGCTGTTTTTGGGTTAATTGCCATTTGGTCTTATCGGTTGCCAGAAAGTTTTGAAGAAGAACAGGTCATCGCTGAATCACAATTTGAAGAAACATTAGGCGGGGCAATTATTGAAGAGTTCGAAAAGCCCGCGGAGAAATCAGTAGAAGAAGACCATTTATCCTTTGGGGCTTTCTTGTTGAAGTATCGTCGCTTGGTCTTACTGATTGTAGGGGTAATTTTTTTATTGTTTTCTCAAACATTGGTCAGCTATTTCTTTATTCAAATATTAAAACCGATTGGCGGCGATAATTCTTCAATGGGGATTGCTATCTTTATTGCGGCTGGGATCGAGTTTCCGGTCATTATGCGCTTTGATTGGTTAGCTGAAAAGCGTTCCATTGAATTCTGGCTAAAAGTTTCCATTATTTTTTACATTGTCAAAAATGTGCTCACATTTTTAGCAACAAACATGTACATGATTTATTTCGCACAGTTCCTGCAATTTGGTGCTTTTGCATTAGCTTTTCCAGCGTTGGTGAATTACATCAATGTGATTGTAGAACCAAAAGATTTAGTCAAAGGACAAACGCTGCTTACATTAGGGATGTCCATCGGCAGTGTCTTTGCGAGTTTCTTAGGGGGCATTTTGATTGACAGTATCGGGGTGAGCCA
>DATGSY010000093.1:0-13242 GCA_035302125.1 Atopostipes sp. | reverse complement strand
TTCGTCAAACTCTAAGTAGTCTGGACGACCGTATAATGATTCAACAGATTCTTGAATCACTGTTAAGTCTCTTGATTTCTCACGAACACCGATAACTTGTCCAACTTGTACAGTGTAAGATGGAATATCAATTCGTTTACCATCTACTGTGATGTGACCATGGTTTACCAATTGACGTGCTTGACGACGAGTTGTCGCAAATCCTAAACGGTAAACTAAGTTATCTAAACGTTGCTCTAGCAAGATCATGAAGTTAACACCATGTTCGCCTTCACGAATTTTACCTGCTTGTTGGAATAAGTTGAAGAACTGACGTTCATTCATTCCGTATAAGAAACGTAATTTTTGTTTTTCTTTTAACTGTAGTCCGTACTCAGAAAGGTTCTCACGGCTAGTTGGTCCGTGTTGACCTGGAGCGTATGGACGACGTTGTAATTCTTTTCCTGTACCTGATAAAGAAATCCCTAAACGACGTGATTTCTTCCAAGTTGATCCTGTAAATCTTGACATTTTATTTCCTCCATTTAATTTAAATTGGAGTAAAATAACGTAACGTATAGAAGTTCAATAATACGTGCATTTCCTTTTAATTTTCACCGAATTGCAGCCGCTGGTTACTCATTCACCGAAATGGTAAGGAAATGTTGACGCGGTTATCACTTCTTGCTGCATTATTTTACACAACGACTATCTTAACGCATATTGACCGCTAAGTCAATGTTTCTGATAAAAGAATCTTATTTTACGGTAATCCATTCCCCGCTGCCATGTATAACTTGTACCAATCCTTGCGTGACATCTCTATTTCAGAAGCTTTAGCAATCTGTTTGATTCGATCTAAATTCATTGTACCGGCAATGACTTGCATATTTGCAGGGTGACGTAAAATCCAGGCTGAACTTAACCCAGTTGGTGTGGTTTCGTATTTTTCTGCCAGTTCTTTCAATACTGCATTCAGCTTAGGGAATAAATCATTATTAATAAATACACCGTCTTTTCCTTGCGCTTGATAGGGAGACCAGGCTTGAATCGTCATTTGATGAATTCTTGAGTATTCCAAAATGCCTCCGTCATGATCAAGGCTTGCTTCATGCGTACGGTTCGCATGAATCCCTTGATCGACCATTCCCGTATGCATTAAACCGAAACGTAACTGGTTGGCATGTAAAGGCTGCGACACAGCGGTTTTCAATAACTCAACTTGCCCTGGTGTGAAATTGCTGACACCGAAATGACGCACCTTACCTTCTCTTTCCAACTTATCAAATGCTTCGGCGACTTCTTCTGGTTCCATCAATGTATCCGGACGATGCAATAATAAGGCATCTAAATAATCAACATCCAATCGCTTCAAACTGCCTTCAACCGCTTGTACAAGGTGTTGAATGGAGAAGTCATACATTTCTCCCGGGACTATCCCCGCTTTTGATTGGATAAAAATATCTTCCCTATTTACGGAAGAGTTTTTTAAAGCCTCCGCAAAGACTTTTTCACTTTCTCCACGTCCATAAATATCCGCATGGTCAAAAAAATTGATGCCATGTTCATATGCTGTTTCAATGACAGCCACTGGGTTATCAGCTGTTTGGATTCGCATCAACCCTAATGCAACAGCTGCTACTTCTTCATTACTTGTTCCAAAACGTACTTTTTTCATCTTTAAACCTACTTCCCTCATATGTATTCTATTCATGTTTCATTATACTCGACTCTTTAATCATTCCAAAAAAACAACGGTCAGCACTTATCCTACCTGCCGACAAGTGCTGCCGCTTTGAAACTTTTATCTATTTTTTCTTTTAAAGTCTTCAATCATTTCATTAATTTCTCGAGACAACTTTTGCATCATGTCATCGCCCGATGATTTCCCTTTGCCCACACTCTCTTGCACATGCCCTTTCAATTTTTGAACCTGGTCATCTGTCAGTTCACCTGAGGCTTGGTTAATTTTTCCTTTGATTTCTTCCATGTTTGCCATAGTCTACCCTCCAGACTACTTCTACTCTCTCTTCACTTAAATTATATAAAACTCTCATATATCACGCAAAGAATAACGCTTATTATTAATTATCCTTCGCCAATGACTTCTGAGTTGCAAATACATCTTTGGCTTTCTCTAGTTTCTAATAGCTCTCATTTCTGACAAAGAGATTATTTGTGTTACACTATGAAAAAGCGGCGTAATTTCCGCACCCTTATGTGCCTTTTGGCAGGATAAGGGCATTTAATATGACAAATAGGAAACGATCCTATTGGAAGGAAAGTAACACACAGGAGGAATTTTTATGATAATTGGAGTACCTAAGGAAATAAAAGCAAATGAGAACCGAGTCGCTGCTACGCCAGCTGACATTGGTGATTTGATTCAGGCAGGACATGATGTACTTGTTGAGACAAATGCAGGTTTGGGATCTGGTTTTGCGGATGAAGAGTATAAAGAAGTAGGTGCTCAAATTAAAGATGACCCAGCGGATGTATGGAAAGCTGAGATGGTCATCAAGGTCAAGGAACCTCTTAAAGAAGAATATCAGTACTTTTATGACGGGTTAATTTTGTTTACTTATTTACATTTGGCAAACGACAAAGAACTTACAGAAGCTTTAATTGAAAACAATGTCGCTGCGCTTGGGTATGAGACGATTTCAGTCGATGGTACGTTGCCGTTATTGAAACCAATGAGTGAGGTTGCTGGACGTTTCGCTGTACAAGCAGGTGCGCAATTCTTACAACATCGTTATGGGGGTTCAGGCGTATTGCTTGGAGGAGTTCCCGGCGTTGAACGCGGTAAAGTCGTCATTATCGGTGGTGGAGTTGTTGGACTAAACGCAGCGAAGATTGCTTTAGGTTTAGGCGCTCGTGTAACGATTTTAGATGTCGATCAAGAACGCTTAGGTGAAATCGATGATATCTTTGGATCACAAATTGATACACTAATGTCGAACTCTTATAATATTGCACAAGCCGTTAAAGATGCAGACGTCGTAATTGGTTCTGTATTAATTGCTGGTGCAAAAGCGCCTGTTTTAGTTACAGAAGAAATGATTAAAACAATGCGTAAAGGTTCTGTCATAGTAGACGTTGCCGTTGACCAAGGTGGAAACTTTGAGACAACTGAACATCCAACGACACATGATGATCCAATTTATGAACGCCATGGCATTATTCATTATGCAGTGGCAAATATTCCAGGTGCTGTACCTCGTACGGCAACCATTGCTTTAACAAATGTAACAATGCGTTATATTGCAGATGTTGCAAACAAAGGACTAGAGAAGTCATTCAAAGGTAATTCTTCAATTATGCGCGGTGTCAACGTGTATAAAGGATTAGTCACAAATAAAGGTGTTGCGGAAGCACTCGGCTATGAACACACCAATATGTATGACTTAATTCGTAAATAAATTCAAAATCAAATAGAAGTACAAAATCCCCTAGAGCTATAGTGGCTCTAGGGGATTCTTTTATATATGGATACGTCTCTAATTTAGAAACCAATAAAATTATTCCTTATTTTCTCCAAGAACTCGTTCAAAAGGATCGCGACTGATTCCTTTTTCTAACACTTCACGAACATACTCCTGAGCAGCAAATAAACTGTGGTCACGATAATTTCCACATTCTTTAGGCGTCACTGCAGGAATCACTTCTGTGTCCATAACATCTTGCAAAGTCTTTTCCAAAGCTGTAGCAATTTCTTCCGGCGAAGACTCATCCCATTTAATGCAATAAAATCCTGTACGACAGCCCATTGGCGAGACATCAATCACGCCTTCTAAATGCTCTCGTAAATAAGTCGCTAATAAATGCTCCAATGTATGGACTGCACTTGTTGGAAAGGCTTCTTGATTAGGTTGTAAAAAGCGCATGTCAATTTTTTGTACGGTACTTCCTTTTGCATCCTGCTCCACTCCTGCAACACGTACATAGGGCGCTTGAACTTTATTGTGATCTAAATCAAAACTTTCAACTCTAGCCATCCTCATCCTCCTCATTGAATATCAAAGAAAAATCCCCTTAATGACCGGCTTCATCGTGGTCATTAAACGGGACTCTTCATTTATTTTACTTAAGCTACCTCTTATTATAGACCATCTGACCCTAACTCTTCAATTAAACCCATAACCAATTCTGCAGAACGTTGACCAGCAAGTAACACAAACTCATCGAAATCAACGGTTGCTTCTTGATCCGCTGTATCCGACACTGCACGTATCACCGCACAAGGGATGTCAAACTGCGCACACGTCTGGGCAACAGCCGCCCCTTCCATTTCAGTCACTAGAGCTTCTGGGAAATATTCTTTTATCCGCTCAATGTCTTCATCGCTTGAAATAAAAGAATCTCCCGTTACAATTAAACCGCTTTGGACAAACCAGTCTAACTTTTTTGCCGCTCGTTCAATCATTTTCCGAAGGGTTTCATCCGTTAGATAACGTTCGGGCATCTGAGGTATCTGTCCATAAGTATAGCCAAATCCGCGATTATCAACATCGTTATAAGTCAGTTCTGTGGAGACCACCAATTCACCGATGGATAGTCCCGCACCAACTCCTCCAGCTGAACCTGTATTAATGACAACATCCACATCAAATTCATGAATCAAAAGTGACGTCGCAATGGTCGCATTCACCTTTCCAATGCCCGCCTGGACCACAGTGACGGGTTGGTTATGAATTTTCCCATCATAAAAGGTTTGTTTAGCGATTTCGAAAGTTTTTGATTCTTTAATTTCTTCCGTTAATCGTTTAATTTCTTCTTCCATTGCAACTAAAATTCCAATTTTCAAGCGCTCACTCCTAAACTTCCTTCATCAATAAAATAATATAATTACCCATGTAATAATTAACAGTAATGCAACAATAATAATTAACGCCGTTAAGATGCGATCAATTCGCCGATGCCTTCCCATGACATCTGATCGTTTCCGCTTAGTTTTCCCCTCACGGTTCAGTTTAAACTCTTCTATTCGATCTTTAATGCTTCTTTTAACTCTTGCTTTGCGTGCAGCTTTTTTTCGCTCACGTTCCGCTTTTTTTCGTTCAGATCTTGAACTCATATTTTCATCATCTACCTTTGTTTCGGTTCTATAGTATATTATAAGGCCTTTTATTCAGCTTCTTGTTCTTCCGAGGCTTTTTGTCGTTTCATTTGCCAATAAAATAAAGCAAAGACCGTTTTAGAATCGCATAACTCGCCTTGAGCGTACGCATCTAAAGCTTCCTCAAAATCTAAAGCGACTACTTCAATAAACTCATCTTCATCTTGCGGACGCGCTTGCTCGACTTGTTCGATTCCACGTGCCTCATAAATCTCTAAAAATTCATCAGTATATCCAGGTGTACTGTAAAAAGACGTGACAAAGCGCCAGTCCCGAGCTTTTAAACCTGTTTCTTCTTCAAATTCGCGCTGTGCAGTCACCATGGCATCACGGTCCTCTGCATCATGTAAGCCGGCCGGCAACTCTAAAGTTGTTTTTCCGATAGCCACTCGATATTGGCGAACTAAAACAAGCTTTTGATCGTCAGTAAAAGCAATCACCGCAGCCGCATTATCGTGTCGGACAATTTCTCTTTTTGCTTCTCTTCCATCCGGCAAAATGACATCAGCGATTTGATACTTTGTAATATTTCCTTCATGTATCGTGTCAACTTTTGTTATTTTTTCTTCGAATTTCATTTTATTCGCCCTTTCTAAAGCTCTTTGAAGAAACTCAAGTCCTATCTACTTTTCTTAATTATAGCATTTATTCAAAGAAGTTAAGGACAAAATGAATAAAATCCTGCTAAAGTCTGAGTAAACTTTTTATGGTTTATGGTAGAATTAATTTGATAATAAAGAAAGGATGTATAATAATATGAAAAAGAAGACATCCAATAACTTAGTCATGCTACTTTTAGCAGTATTCACGGTGATTGTCGTCATCTTTTTATTGGGAGCATTAAATGTCAATCGAACGTTTTCGGTTATCATTGGAATTCTAGTTGGTTTTGTCTTATATTCAAAATATATAAGTCAGCAAAAACCAAAAAGAAAGGCGAAAAAAGAATTACAGCCGGTTTCTAAAGAAAGAGAACAGTTTTATCTATCTAGAGGACTATCTGAAGAAGATATCCAATTCTTTAGAGAAACCATGAATAACGCTAAAATACAAATTCTTCAAATTGAAGAAAACGTCAATCAAGTCGGAAAGTTGAAGGCTATTGCGAATCGAAATAATACGTTGAATTTGATAAAAGTATTATTTAAAGATATAGTCAATGAACCAGAACGATTACACGAAGTGGATCAATTTCTTTATGTACATCTGCCGAGCTTAGCTGAATTGACCACTAAATATGTGCAAATCAATCAGCACCAAGCGAAGAGTAAACAAACCTTTGATGTATTAGAAAAATCTGCCCGTACAATCGATGAAATGTGCCAACAAATTTCAAAAGATTATGTCAATTTCCGCTCAACCGACATTAGTGGATTGGCAGACGAAGTTGAATTAGCAAAGAAGCGATTGAATCGAGAAGGTTCCAATATCGAAGATGATGAAATCTAATAAATATGGAGAGGACAATGGTATATGTCAGAACAAGAACGCACGAATGAACAATTGAACCCACAAGAAAACACGAATGAACGTTCAGATTCTATGGCGACAATTGATGACTTACTTGAAAATCCATTTGACACACCTCAAACGATGCCAGAGTTAGAGATTCAAACACAGGATCCTGAACAAGAAGAACGCCAAGCAGGAAAAACGTATGATCACTTACCTGCTGAGCAGCAAGAGCAAGCACAAAAATTAGCTGAACAAATTGATTATACAGATACGGATTCTGTATTAAATTATGGATCAGCCGCTCAACAAAAAATCGGTGACTTTTCACATAACGTCTTAAATCATGTGCAGAACCAAGAAACCGGTGCAATCGGGAATGCCATTAATGATTTGATGTTTCAATTGGAAGAATCAAACCCGGATGAACTGGTTCAAGAAGATCAAAACTTTATTCAAAGATTCTTTAAACGAGCGAAACGTTCGATTTATGAGACAACAGCGAAGTATCAAAAGATTGGCGCACAAGTGGACAAAATCGCCCACCAGTTAGATAAACAAAAAGACATGTTATTAGAAGATAACAAGATGCTTACCCAACTCTATGAGCAAAACTTAGAGTACTATAAAGCATTAAATGTCTATATTGCAGCTGGTGAATTGCGCCTAGAGGAATTGGAAAACGAAATAATCCCGAAAGCGTTGAAAGAAGCGGAAGAAACGCCAGATCAAATGCTTGTTCAAAAAGTAAACGACTTAAATCAATACTTAAATCGTTTAGATAAACGAGTCCATGATTTACGTGTTACTCGTCAAATTACATTACAACAAGCACCGCAAATTCGATTGATTCAAAATACGAACCAAGCATTGGCTGAGCGTATCCAAACATCAATCAATACGGCTATTCCTTTATGGAAGAACCAAATTGTCATTTCTCTTACCTTATTACGTAAGCAAGATGCTGTGGCTGCACAACGACGCGTATCCGATGCAACCAATGAAATGCTGCAGAAAAACTCCGAAATGCTCAAACAGTCTTCCATCGATACAGCTCGTGAAACTGAGCGTGCAGTGGTAGATATTGAAACATTACAAAAAACGCAGTCCGACTTAATTGAAACGCTACAAGAAACCTTAGCGATTCAACAAGAAGGTTCACAAAAACGTCGTGAAGCGGAACAACAATTGGTGGTTATGGAAGATCAATTACGTGACCAACTATTAGAAGTGACACAGCAATCACAAGCGGATCAAAATCAATCCGACTATCAAGCATAGACATATGATTTTTTAAAAAGGAAAACTTCCTAAGCGACAACAATCGTTGTCTTTAGGAAGTTTTTTTGTGTATAAACTCTTTCTTTTCTTTACTTTTTTAGAGTAGAAATCCTTTTTTATTCCTTAGAGTTGTTGACTAATCATTGACAGTCATAAAGACCTCCACCTAATCGAAAGGCAGAGGTCTTCTTTACATACTCTTCAGTTTTTAATTATTCAGCTTCCGCTAATAATTCTGGATAATGCTCTTCAACGATACCGTAACAACGTTGACACAAGTGACCTTTACCTTCTACTTCAACTAACTCTTCCGTAGTAATTCGGCAACGATCACAAACGCCACCTGGCATGTGTTCAACTTTCACAGCCATTGTATCAAATGTCAGGATTGAATCGTCTCCTTCAGGTTTTTCTTCTAAAGGAAGAACATTTAATTCTGAAGCAATTAAGATTTGACGTAAATCAGCGTCCAATGAATCGAATAATTCTTGAACACCAGCTGTCACGTAAACCGTTAATTTTGCTTCAAAGTCTTTACCAATCACTTTATTTTCACGAGCGACTTCATTTGCTTTTAAGACATTATCTCGTAAGTCCATGAATGCCGTCCATTTTTCTAAGACATCTTCACGGTTTTCATAGTTTTCAACTTCAGGTATTTCTGCTAATTGTGCATATTCTTCTTCTTCATCTAAGAACGCCCAGATTTCTTCTGCAGTGTGCGGAATTACCGGTGTTAATACCTTGGTTAATTTCACCAATGCTTCATAAAATACCGTTTGGATAGCACGACGATCGTAAGCGTCTGGTGCATCGATATATAAAATATCTTTCGCAACGTTCATATAGAAGTTCGATAAATCAACTGTACAGAAATGGTTCACTTCTTTAAAGATATCGTTGAATTTATAGTTTTCATACGCATTTATAATGTTCTCAATCGTTTCATCTAAGCGATTGAGCAGATATTGGTCAACTGAGCGCAGTTCATCATACGCAATTCCATTTTCTTCTTTGTTAAAGTCTTCCGTGTTTTGAATCATGAAACGTAAAGTGTTACGAATCTTACGGTAAACTTCTGAAACTTGCTGGATAATTTCCATACTGACGCGTACGTCGGATTGCGAATCTGCACTTAATACCCATAGACGGATAATGTCCGCCCCTAGTTGATCCATGACTTTGTTTGGATCAATGGTATTTCCAAGTGACTTACTCATTTTACGGCCTTCTCCGTCCAATACAAATCCTTGTGAAAGGACAGCTTCATAAGGAGCCACACCGTTAATCGCAACACTGGTTGTTAAACTTGAGTTGAACCAACCACGGTATTGGTCAGATCCTTCTAAATAAAGATCTGCTGGGAATTTCAAGTCCTCACTTTGACGTAACACCGCTTCGTGTGAAGAACCCGAGTCGAACCAAACATCCATGATGTCTGTTTCTTTTGTGAATTCTCCATTTGGACTGCCTGGATGCGTAAAGCCTTCTGGCAATAAGTCTTTCGCTTCACGTTCAAACCAAACGTTTGATCCATGCTCTTCAAATAAGTTTGCCACATGTTCAATCGTTTCATTTGTGATAATCGCTTCGCCATTTTCTGCATAGAAAATAGGTAAAGGTACACCCCAGTCTCGTTGACGTGAAATGACCCAGTCCCCACGGTCACGAATCATATTATGGATTCTTTCTTCACCCCATGGAAGCAACCAATCCACTTCTTTAATTTCATCTAAAATATTTTGACGGAAATCTTCAATAGATGTAAACCATTGTGGAGTCGCACGGAAAATCACAGGTTTTTTCGTCCGCCAGTCATGTGGGTAGCTGTGCGTAATAAATGAAAGATCTAATAATAGACCTTTGTCTTCCAACCAACCAGTAATCATCGCATTAGCATCATCGTAAAAGACACCTTCTAATCCAGGTGCTTCGTCTGTGAAGTTCCCTTGATCATCCACTGGAGATAGAACTTCAAGTTTGTATTTTTGACCGACGATAAAGTCATCGTCACCGTGTCCAGGTGCTGTATGAACAAGCCCAGTACCTTCTTCAAACGTAACATGATCCCCTAAAATCACTAAGGACTCACGGTCATAGAATGGATGGTGAGCTGTTACATATTCCAAGTCTTTACCATTGATATCTTCTAAGACTTTGACCTCTTCCCAACCAACCGCTTCTGTAATTTTTTCAAGCAGTTCTGCACCCACAACATACTTTTTACCGTCAGCTTCAATTAACTGATAAACACCATTTTCATGCACAGCAATGGCTTGGTTTGACGGTAATGTCCAAGGAGTGGTCGTCCAAATCACTAAACTCGCTTCTTCATCGACGACACCTTTCCCATCTTTCACTGGAAAAGCAACATAGATACTTGGTCCACGCACATCATGGTATTCAATTTCAGCTTCTGCTAAAGTTGATTCACTCGATGGTGACCAGTACACCGGTTTTTTTCCACGGTAAATGTAATCTTTCTCCGCCATTTTTCCAAATACTCGAATTTGAGCCGCTTCATATTCTGGTTGTAAAGTGATATAAGGATTGTCCCAGTCACCTGTAACGCCAAGACGCTTAAATCCTTCTTTTTGGATTTCTACTTGCTCTAAAGCAAACTCTTCACACATTTTACGGAATTCCGCAACCGACATCGATTTACGGTCTACTCCTTTGTTTGTTAGTGCTTGCTCTACAGGCAAACCATGTGTATCCCAACCAGGAACATACGGAGAATTGTATCCACTCATTGAACGATAGCGAACAATAAAGTCTTTGGATACTTTATTCAAAGCATGTCCAATATGAATCGGGCCATTCGCAAATGGAGGCCCATCATGTAAAACATATTTTGGTTTGTCTTCGTTTAATTTTAGTCTTTGTTCATAAACCTTATTCTCTTCCCACTCGGCTTGGCGTTTTGGTTCTTTATTTGCTAGACCAGCACGCATTGGGAAATCAGTTTTCAATAAATTCAGCGTGTCTTTGATTTCCAAAGCTATTCAACTCCATTTTTTTATATTCCAATATAACAATCCCTTAAAACAAAAAGAGATTTCATCCATAAAAGGACGAAATCTCGTGGTACCACCTTTTTGAAACAGGATAACTCAGCTACCCTGTTCCACTCAAAGTCTCTTTAATGCAGAGTCACATGATTAGCTACTTTCGTGTTCACTAATCTTTTTCAGGATGATAATATATTGAGTTTGGGTTAACTCACACCACCCGTTAACTCTCTGTTCGACTCTCGTCTCCAAGTACATCAATATATCGTGTTCCAATTTTCATATTTAAATGTTTCTATTATTCGTGTGCGGAAGAAGGTAATTCGACTGCAGGCATTGTGCCTTCTTCGTACTCTTCTTCTTGACTCTCACTATTATATCGCTCATCTTCGTCATTTGCAACTGAATCTCCAAGATCCTCTTCAAATGACACATCTTCAGCTTCTACCGATGCTTCTCCAGCTTCGTCGACTTCGACTACATCTCCATCTTCAACGACTGTTAATTCATTCTCTTCAGGGACTTCAACCAAAGCAGAAGTTTCTTCTTCCGATTCTACTTTTTCTTCCAACTCTTTTTCAACTTCTTCAATCGTTTCGGTATTTGGGTATTCGATTGGTTTTCCAACCAATAGATTATCCCAATCTTCCTTCGTTAAGAGTTCAAGTTGCGATTCAATAAGGAGCTGTAGTCGCTGTCTAAAAACACGACTTTGTTTTCTCAACGCCTCAGTCTCATCTTCAATCTTACGGGCTTTCTGCACAGCTTCTTGTAATAAAGCATCCGCATTATCTTCAGCTTCATTATGTACTTTTTCAGAATACTCGTCTGCTTTCTTACGAACATCTACTTCATAGTCATCCGCTGCTTTACGTGTTTCTTCAGCGTAACTTTCCGCTTCGCGTTTAATGACTTCAATTTCGCGTTCTGTATTTTCTTTCAGACGATCTGCTGCATCTTGAGCAACAAGAATTGATTTATTTAACGACTCTTGCATTTCTTCATAGTTCGAAAGCTTTTTATTTGCAATTTCAAGTTCGTCTTTAACTTCTTTATTTTGACGAATGAGCAGCTCATAATCGCGAATCACCTGATCAAGAAACTCATTAACCTCATCAATATCGTATCCACGCATACTTTTACGAAAATCTTTGTTGTGTATTTCTAAAGGTGTTAATGGCATATGTAGTCCCCTTCCAATAAAATTGCTGTTATTTTAAAATTGACTTTCCTCAAAGCAAGCGGTTTAATCCGGCTTCTCTTAGTCAACCCTTATTCTGTTATTTTTTACGAATTGCGATCTATAATTCCAATTTCTAATACCAAATTATCTTTGCGCGTCTTCCCTAATTGGGGTCCAATTTTCACTCGGCCAAATCCTCTGACAGATAGAATATCATATTCTTCGACATCAATGTCCGGTCTTTCGACTTCTACCCAATTTACTTTAATTTTTTGGTCATTGATCATCGTTTTAGCTCGATTACGGGAAACATTGATGGCTCGAGCCAATACAACGTCTATACGCAAGGAAGAAACAACAATTTCTTCCATTTCCCATTTATCCGTTATCTCAACAAGCTCTTCCAATGGCCGTTCTTCTAAATGAACATTCACGCGTCCTACACAATCGACATTCATTAAAACAAAATCTTTCATCGTGTCGTCCACCATAAATTGCCAACGCTCTCCATCGGTCACAATATCTCCCAAGTTCCCCCGTGAAATACCAGTACCTAAAATGGTGCCCATGATTTGACCATGTGAAAGTTCCGCAAACTTTGTGGGATAATTGATTTCAAATAATGAAAGTTCAAAATCCTCTGTAGTCGGTTCATAATAAGGTGGATAGATGAGGACACGCTCTTGTTCTGCGCCCTCATATCCTCCAAAACTTTGAAATTGAATCGTATCGTATTGTCCAACGACAGATTGAACAATAAATAATTGTCTTGGATTCAGAAAATTTGTGAGGTATGGAGCATATTGGTTCTCCACCTGCATTACCCAATCAATCACTTGATCAATAAACGCTTGTTCATCTTCACGAAAGTGTTGATAGATATTCATCATCTTTATTACCCCTTTAAATGAATAAATTAATCAAGAAATTAAATAATGCAGCAACCCCTGATTGGATAAAGGACAAAGCGATTAACGCCACCAGTCCTGCCAAACTAATAAATCCAATCGGCGGAACGAAACGTCTAAAGAAACCAACATACGGCTCACAAATTCGGTAGAGTATTTCTCCTAATTTCGATTGATAGGCACCGGGTAACCAAGACATCAAAAAGTACACAACCAGTACAATTCGGTAGGCGTCAATCAATCGAATAATTAAATTTCCTATTTGAATCAATAAAGTTATCATCGTCTTACCATCGTCTCCTCAATTTA
>DATGSY010000092.1:0-8706 GCA_035302125.1 Atopostipes sp. | reverse complement strand
GGTTCGAATCCCTCAAGGTGCGTATATATTTTCACGAAGGCTTAACATGGAAAATGTTGAGGCTTTTTTGCTTTTTCTTAGGTATTTTTAAAATAAGTTCTGAATAAATCTAGGCATTCTCTATACATTAGAAAAGAATGTGTAAATCTCTAAAAAGACTCAAACTTACGATTTGAAACAACTTCCGGGATGTCTTAAGTTTATTCCAAGAGAGTCCAAAGAGTGTATCCAATATTGAATCAAATTGTTTAATCGTAAACACTTGCAATCTCTTACATGATGCTATAGAATAACCATTCTTCAACCTATCAACTGCAGAAAACCTCCAAACATTGTATATCGCTTTGCTTTTATTCACCCTTTAGAACTGATATAATACTATTATAGTCAAGAATAGTCAGACTTTAAGAATGAAAGAAGTTCGACGGAGAATAGGAGGAAGCTGTAAACATACTTGAAGATTCAAATGAAAGTCTGTATGATAGACTACAACATTAGAGAAAGATGAGAAATGTTCAATGTTTCAGTGAAATACTATGAGAAATAAAAATATGTCTGATATGATTGAAGAATACTTGAAAAATGCGTTGAAAGAAGAAGGAAAAATTGAAATTCGAAGAAATGAAATTGCTGAATTATTCAATTGTGTGCCTTCACAAATCAACTATGTGATTAACACCCGCTTTACGATGAAGCATGGATATAATGTAGAAAGTAAACGTGGTGGAGGCGGCTATATCCGTATTATCAAAGTACAAGTCAATAAAGATACGGATTTACTGGATCGAATGAATCAGATTATTGGAAACCGTGTGTCCGAAAAAGAAGCTCAAGCGATTATTGAGACGCTATATAACCATGAACTTATGACAAATAGAGAGGCACAGATCATGTTAGCTGCAGTAGAACAACAAAATTTTAGCGGAAACAAAATGATAGATGACCAACTTCGAGCAAATATATTAATATCAATGATTAAATTTTTAATCTTAAAGAGTAAATGAAAGGCGGATGACTAGAGATGAAAGAAATATTTACTAACCGAGCAAAAAAAGCATTGCAGAATGCGCAAAATGAAGCCAAATTGCTCCGCCATCGTACTGTAGGAACTGAACACTTATTATTAGGTTTAATTACGGAGCCCGATGGTATTGCGGGGAAAACGTTACGCGAAGCTTCGTTGACGGCTGAAAATGTTCGCGATGAAATTGAACATTTAGTCGACTATGGACCTATTTCACAAAATGATGAATTTACGAATGAAGATGTGATTCTACCTTATTCACCGCGTTCACGCCAAGTGATGTCCTATGCGGCAGATGAGGCGAGAAGATTAAACAGCCCACTAGTTGGAACAGAACATATTTTATTAGGACTTTTACGTGATGAGAATATTTTATCCTCTCAAATTATGAAGAACTTAAACTTAAGTTTATCTCAAGTCCGCCAAAGTATTTCTAAAAAATTAGGAGTGAGCTTTAACTCAGATTCACGTAAATCTAGAGGGAAAGCCAATAACAAACAAGCGATGAATCAAAACCAATCAAAAACACCAACCTTAGATTCCCTAGCAAGAGATCTTACTCAAGCAGCTAGAGATGACAAGTTGGACCCAATTGTTGGAAGAGAAACGGAAGTTCGTCGAATCACTCAAATTTTAAGTCGAAGAACAAAAAATAACCCTGTTTTAGTTGGAGAACCTGGTGTGGGTAAAACAGCCATTGCAGAAGGTTTTGCTCAAAAGATTATTGAAGGGCAAGTACCACCAAGTCTCGCCAACAAACGTCTAATGGCACTGGATATGGGTTCACTCGTTGCGGGTACGAAATACCGTGGTGAATTCGAAGAACGTATGAAAAAAATCATCGATGAAATTTATGAAGATGGAAATGTCATCTTGTTTATTGATGAACTTCATACACTAATCGGAGCAGGCGGAGCAGAAGGTGCAATTGATGCTTCAAACATCTTGAAACCAGCATTAGCTCGTGGAGAATTACAAACGATTGGTGCAACGACTTTAGATGAATACCAAAAATACATCGAAAAGGATGCTGCATTAGAACGTCGATTTGCTTCTGTGCATATTGATGCTCCAACCCAAGATGAAACAATTGCGATTCTTCATGGATTAAAAGATCGTTACGAGAACCATCACAATGTTCACATGACAGATGAAGCCATTAAGTCGGCTGTTGTCTTATCTTCACGTTACATTCAGTCACGTGAGTTGCCGGACAAAGCGATTGATTTAATGGATGAATCTGCAGCGAAAGTTCGCTTAGACATGAGTGATGAGCCTTCTCCTCACCAAGAAGAGATGGATAAATTAACAGACCTTATCCAGAAAAAAGAAGAAGCCATTTCAAATCAAAACTTTGAACAAGCGGCTCAAATTCGTCAACAAGAAATTGATCAAGCCGATAAAATCGAAGAGCTGATTAATAATGGTGATGTCCAAAGACCTTCTGTCCATGCAGATGACATTGCTGAAGTTGTCGCCCAATGGACAGGCATTCCTGTAAGAGACATGCAAGAAACAGAAAGTGAACGTCTGCTTCATCTAGAAGACGACCTTCACGAACGAGTGGTTGGTCAAAATGATGCAGTCAGCGCAATTGCTAGAGCGGTACGCCGTGCACGAAGTGGAATTAAAGATCCAAATCGTCCAATTGGTTCATTTATGTTCTTAGGACCTACAGGTGTTGGTAAAACGGAATTAGCGAAAGCATTAGCTGAAGTCATGTTTGGATCAGAAGAGGATTTAATCCGTATTGATATGTCCGAATATATGGAGAAACACACGACAAGTCGTCTAGTTGGTTCGCCTCCAGGATATGTGGGATATGACGAAGGTGGTCAATTAACCGAAAAAATTCGTCAAAAACCATACTCTGTCATTTTATTAGATGAGATTGAAAAAGCTCATCCGGATGTATTCAATATCTTATTACAAGTATTGGATGATGGATTATTAACGGACGGAAAAGGTCGTAGAGTCGACTTCAAGAACACAATCATTATCATGAGTTCAAACCTTGGAGCAACGGCTTTACGTGACGAGAAAGAAGTTGGTTTCGGTGCAGCGGATCGGAAATTTGACCATAAATCAATGGAATCAAAAATTCGTGAAGAAATGAAACGCTACTTCCGACCTGAATTCTTAAACCGTATTGATGAAGCGATTGTCTTCCATGCATTAGACAAAAAACAATTGCGAGAAATCATTCGTCTATTGACCAATGATTTAATCAAACAATTAGAAGATCAAGATATCGATCTACGTATTACACCAGCTGCGTTGGATGTTTTAGCTGAAGAAGGCTATGACCCAGAATATGGTGCAAGACCTTTGCGTCGTGCTATCCAAACAAATGTTGAAGATATGCTAAGTGATGAAATCATTGCTGGTCGAGTGAAATCTGGAGATAGAATCACCGTTGGCGCATCTCAAGGCAAAATTACTTTGAGACATCGAGCCAACTCATCAGAGAAAGATAACAATGGTGAAAAAGTAAAAGTCACTTCATAAAAATAGATAGAAATAACAGCCCGCTATTCCAAAAGAGTAGCGGGCTTTTTGTGTGAACTTTCTATCTTGGATTAAGCCTATTATTATATGAGGAGTTATAATAATAATGAGTATATTGAGAAGTCCTTCTGTCTTAGCTTTCTACTACCATAATAAAATCGTGACATCTAAATCAATGTATAGTATACTTTATTTAGTTATTTAGCTAAATGACTAAATATTGGAATTATTAGACTCATCACTTTTATGGTAAACTATGAAATGTAAATTGAAGTAAAGAGGTGAGTCGTTGTTTACAGAAGAAGAAAAAGCATTCTATATGCGAGAGGCTTTAAAAGAAGCCGAAAAAGCAAAAGCCATTGATGAGGTGCCGATTGGTGCGGTGATTGTTAGAGATGGCGAAATTGTCGGACGTGGCTACAACCAAAGAGAAACCTCTAACCGAGCCATTACGCATGCCGAAATTCTTGCGATTGACGATGCTAACCAAAGAATCAACAATTGGCGTCTGGAGAACTGTGCTTTATTTGTAACGGTAGAACCTTGTGTTATGTGCAGTGGAGCCATTGTTCTATCACGTATTCCTTACGTCTATTATGGAGCTTCTGATTATAAGGGAGGCACGGCAGGGACTCTCATGAATTTACTTGAAGAAGAACGATTCAACCATCAATCATCTGTCGAAGGTGGAATTTTACAAGAAGAATGTAGTCACATGTTAACTTCATTTTTTAGAGAACTTCGCCAAAAAAGGAAGGAAGAGAAAGAATGAGTCACTTATTCCAATTTGATATTCAAACAAATAGTAAGCAAGAATTTGTAAATCTCGATTCTTTTATTGATGAAGCTTTATCGAAAAGTCAAGTGCAGGATGGGATATTGGTTGTTTATTGCCCGCATACTACAGCCGGTATTACAATAAATGAAAATGCAGATCCAGATGTGCAACGTGATTTAGGGTTAGGACTCGATAAAACTTTTCCAAATGATCCAGAATATGTACATTTTGAAGGAAATTCCGACGGGCATATGAAATCTTCTGTTGTAGGCGCAAGCGAAACGTTGATTATAAAAGACGATTCACCGATTTTTGGAACTTGGCAGAGTGTGTATTTCACAGAGTTTGATGGACCTCGAACTCGTAAGTTCTATATAAAAATTATTGAAGGTTAAATGACCTTATTAGGAAGTAGTTGAAATTATGCTAGAAGTAAAAGGATTAAAGAAGTCTTTTGGCTCCGTAAAAGCCGTTGACGATGTTAGTTTTTCGATTGAAAGAGGACAAATCATGGGGCTTATTGGCCAAAACGGATCTGGAAAGACCACCACTTTCCGAATGATTTTAAAATTATTAAACCCAGATGAAGGATCTGTTGCATGGATGGGACGTCCATTTTCAAAAGAGTTTTTTGATCATGTCGGGTATCTGCCAGAAGAACGCGGCTTAAATCAAAAAATGACGATTGAGCACCAAATTTTATATTTTGCTCGTTTAAGAGGAAAAAAAGCAAATGAAATTGATCCGAAAATTGATGAATGGTTAAAAGAGTTTGAAGTTGTCGGTGCACGTAAAGACAAAATAAAATCTTTGTCCAAAGGGAACCAGCAAAAAGTACAGTTAATCTGTACCTTGATTCATGAACCAGATTTAATCATTTTGGACGAACCCTTCAGTGGATTGGATCCGGTAAATGCTGGTTTATTGGAGGATGGAATACTTAAAGCTAAAGAACGTGGCGCAAGCATTATCTTCTCCAGTCACAACATGAATAACGTGGAAGAAATTTGTGATAACTTAGTCATGTTAAAAAGAGGGCGCCAAGTGCTGTATGGGACGGTGCGAGACATCCGAGAAAGCTTTGGTCGTACCCGCTTATTTTTAGAATCTTCTTTAACTCGAGAAGAACTCGAACAAATTGATGGCGTAGAAAGTGTCCTTGGACACGAAGAAGGAATCTACCATATCCGTCTGCGAGACCCAGAGGTGGGACGTAAAATCTTTGACCTAGCAGTTAAAGATGGATATATTCCAACCTTTAGTCAACAACCACCGACCATTGAAGAAATCTTCAAACAGATTGCAGGTGAAGACAATGAATAAAATTGGCGTATTTATTAAAGACACGTTTTTGAAAAATATTAAGTCTGTTAGTTTTGTGATGATGTTATTAAGCCCACTTATTATGCTTGGAATTATTATAGGCATTGGTTATTTTGCGGAACAAAGTTTTTCGGAGGCACCAGAAGCAGATATTGCCGTCATTTCTGAAGATCCTACCTTTTCACAAATGTTTGAAGATAGTGATGAATTATTGACGGTTGACGAGGACATTTCAACAGAAGAGCAAGCACGGGAAGGCCTTGGAGATGGCGCAATTGATGGCTACTTAGTGGTGAATTGGGAAGGCGACCAGCTCGATGCTTCACTTACCCATGATGGTTTGGACAACCATGTCCCGATGATCGAACAGGTCCTCTCCAGCATGCAGATTTTGATGCGCGCGAATGAATTAGGCCTGTCACCCGAACAAGTACAAACATTAAATGCCCCAGTGAACTTGCAAACGCAAGTGGTCTCTGTGGATGACGGTGAAATCTTGGAAGAAGACAATTTAGAACGAGGCATTCAAATTGGTAGTGCCTATGTGATTAATATTGTCGTTTTAATTTTTATTATGTTTTATGCATCAACCGTTATTGAAGAAGTGGCTGGAGAAAAAGGTACGCGGATGATGGAAGTCATTTTATCCAGTACGACTGCGACGACTCACTTCTTTGGGAAATTAATCGGTGTGTTCTTAATCATGTTGGTGCATATTCTATTCTATGTTGTTGTTGGAATTGGGGCTTATTTCTACTTTAAAGATCACGAGTTTGTCCAATCGTTTATTGGAAATCTCGATATTGGTGAAATCTTAATAAACTTCTTGGAGTTCTCTTCTATCTTCTTAGTGATTGGTGTTGTGATGTATATGTTCATCGCCGCGTTCTTAGGATCGCTAATTACCAAGACAGAAGATATTAACCGAGCAGCAACTCCTTTGAGTTTGATTGTTGTTCTAGGTTTCTACATCGGTCTATTTGCGATGGCCCAACCTGAAAGTACGATTGTGGTGGTTTCATCGTTTATCCCATTACTCACACCTTTTGTCATGCCGTTTAGAATAGCGACCGATACGGTTTCTAGTCTACATGTTTGGTTATCCATCGGTGGATCAGTGATATTTACCGTACTACTCGCATACGTTTCGCTCATTTTCTACCGCGCAAACGTACTGATTTACTCAGACACCAATATCTTTAATACAATTAAACAATCATGGACCTTAGTGCGAAGTGAAAATTAATCATTTAAGTGAGAACCTGTTGGATAGATGAAAATTCTATCTAGCAGGTTCTTTTTTAAATGACCCAGTGAGTAAATCCTCTTTCATACTCACTTGTAACAAATACAATATTATTTTAAGTAACGCTTTCTTTCTGCTACACTTAATATAGGAGTTCATAACGTAAAATTAATAAAATGTCTATTAACGTTTTTCTTTAACGATAATAGATGAAAGAGGCTTAAAACTTAAGAATGCGATAATTAAACAGCATTTCTCAGCAGACAATGAGTCATTTAAGAATACAGAAGATATTGAGAAATCAGAATAAACTGAATAACCAGAGAAGAGTGATGAAATGGCTGTAATGATTAAGAGAGATACAGGCATATTCGGTACCATGTCGGATTTTCAAGTGATTGTGAATGGTGAGAAAGTCGAAACCATCAAAAATGGAGATATTATAGAATTGGAACTCGATCAACCTAAAGCCGTTATTCAGTTCTCACAACTCGGGATCAAAACCAATGAACTTCAAGTAAAAGATGGAGAAAGTATTGAACTGTTTACACAAAGCTGGACCATCTATAGTGTATTTGCGCTGAGCCTTCTACTTGTATGGGTGCGCTCGTTCAATATACGAAGTATCATGTATGCGGTGATTGCTGTTTATCTATTAGCGGTACTCTTTAAAGATGGCTTTATTTATCAAGCCAAAATAGTACCCAATGTCAGTCGATATTAATTTAGTAAAAGAAGTTTCAAAGAAAGGGGAAAAATGTTAGTAGAAATTAAAAGAGATACAGGGATATTTGGAGTAATGAATAATTTCAAAGTACTGGTCAATGGAGAAGAAGTAGATAGCATTCAGAATAGTGAAACAATCGATGTAGAAATTCCTGGGCAAGAAGCAGTGGTTCAATTGTCACAATTAGGAGTGAAAACGAAGGAAATTGCTGTTAAAAAGGGAGACCGTCTGGAAGTCTCAACAAATTTATGGGCAATTCTCAATATATTTGCAGTAGTCTTTTTCTTTTCAATGTCAAGACAATTTGCTCCACCCGTGATTCGATATGGTTTTTTGCTCTTATATTTGGCGAGTGCATTCTTCGTAAATGGGTTCTTTTACCGTGTTGAAAAAGTATCGGAGCGGCCGGAGATTAGTAGATAATAAAGGAGTTATTTATGATTGAAATTAAAAAGAATGCGTTTGTTTTTGGAAAGCTTGTTTTTCCTATTATATTTATGGTGAGTAGTATTCTATGGTTCTACTTTACGGATCAATTTAATTTTGAAGTGATTAGCAACACGTTAAGCATTCTCGCATTGTATTACTTTTTTATCAGTATTTATGAGTATTTCAAAAAAGATAATTCTTAAGCAATAATTTCCTATACATAATAAAAGACCTAACTTCTCGTTTAAAGAAGTTAGGTCTTTCGATTGCAAATCTTTATTTTGTATAGTCGTCAAAATACCCTTGAATATAAACAAAAGGTGTTCCTTTGTCGCCACTTCCCGAAGTTAAATCCGCAAGTGAACCAATTAAATCGGTTAATTGACGAGGCGTTGTACCAAGAGAAGCCTTCGCATCTTTCGCTTGATCCTCTTTTTGCCCAATCGAATCACGAATCGCCTCTTGTAACTCTTCACCGCTTAAATCCGCAAAATCATTATCGGCTAAGTATTTTAGTTTTACTTCATTTGGTGTACCTTCAAGACCTGAAGTATATCCTGGAGAAACAACAGGATCTGCCAATTCCCAAATCTTACCTACCGGGTCCTTAAATGCTCCGTCGCCATAAACCATGGCTTCAATAGTTTTGCCTGTTTCTTCTTTTACTTGGT
>DATGSY010000091.1:0-2800 GCA_035302125.1 Atopostipes sp. | reverse complement strand
CTAATACTTCACGAATTTTCTGCGTTTGCATGATTTGATTTTCTGTATTTACATTTATTTTAGCCGATCCTAATGAAATTGCACGTTGAATATCTTTTAATGGGATGCCTGTTCCACCGTGTAATACGAGGGGAATATCCGTTAATTCCATTACTTCTTCCATGCGATCAAACCCTAGATTTGGCTCGCCTTTATATGGTCCATGAACAGATCCTAATGCTGGTGCAAAACAGTCTACATTTGTTTCTTTCACTAACTGCTCACACTCCGCTGGTATAGCGTACATTGCCTCTGCCTCATCGACAATGAGGTCATCTTCTTGACCTCCAATTCGGCCTAACTCTGCTTCCACAGACACGCCGTGAAGATGTGCTAATTCAACCACTTTTTGTGTCAATGCAATGTTTTCTTCTAATGGCAAATGTGAACCATCAATCATCACAGATGTAAAACCTGCTTGGATTGCTTCGGCACATTTTTCAAAGCTTGAGCCATGGTCTAAATGAATTGCCACTGGAACCGTAATTTCCTTCGTCTCCATTAGCGCCTCTACCATCGCTACAACCACTTTAAAACCATCCATATAACGAGCAGCACCTTCTGATACACCTAATATAACAGGCGATTGTTCTTCTTCCGCTGCATCTAAAATAGCTTGAATATATTCTAAGTTATTAATATTAAACTGTCCGACTGCATATTTACGATCTCTTGCAGTACGAAGCATTTCTCTCATTGAAACTAACGGCATACTTTACACCCTTCCCAATTTTACAATTCGTTTAACAGCTCTACTACTCTATCGCCAACTTCATTTGTCTTTGCCGTTCCACCTGAATCTGGAGTAAGCACTTTTCCTTCTACCATCACTTTTTCGATCGCTTGTACAATTTCTTTCCCTCTTGTCTCATATCCAAAGAAATCGAACATTTGACTAACTGACCAAATTGCTGCTAATGGATTAGCAATCCCTTTTCCAGCAATATCTGGAGCAGAACCATGAACAGGTTCAAACATAGATGGATAATCACGCTCCGGATTAATATTTGCACCTGCCGCTAGCCCCATTCCGCCTGCAAGTGCTGCACCAATATCTGTTAAAATATCACCAAATAAATTAGATGTCACAACAACTTCAAAGCGACCCGGATCCATAATCATATGCATTGCGGCAGCGTCCACTAAATAAGAGTACGTTGTCACTTCAGGATAGTCTTTACTCACTTCTTCAAAGACTTCATCCCAAAATACCATTGAATAGTTAAGTGCATTCGCTTTACTAATACTTGTTAATGTTTTGTTTTCTGCTTTCGCAATTTCAAATGCATGACGCATAACTCTTTCTGTCCCTTTACGTGAAAATACGCCCGTTTGTAATACGACTTCTTCTTTTTTGCCTTTATATAACCAATCACCAGCGCCTGAATATTCACCTTCACTGTTTTCACGCACGAAAAGCATATCAATATTCTCTTTATTTCCATCCGTAATGGGACAGTTCGCTCCATCTAAGAGTTGGATAGGACGTAAATTAATATACTGATCGAATTCTTTACGAATGATTAATAATAAATCCCATAAAGAAACATGATCTGGTACTCCTGGATACCCAACGGCACCTAAGTAGATTGCATCGAATTTCTTTAATTGGTCAATACCATCATCAGACATCATCTTTCCATGTTCTAAATAAAACTCACAACCCCATGGGAAATATGTAAACTCAAATTGAATTGTGCCATCCATTTCAGCAACTTTTTCCATAACCTTTATTCCTTCATTTACTACTTCCGGACCAATTCCGTCACCTGCGATTACGGCAATTTTTTTTATGTTCATGTTCATCATCCTTTACAGTATCGATAAACGGTTTATTGTTCCAAGTTTACAACTACAGTCACTGTCTCTACTAACTCTTGAATTGCGTAAGCTGGACCCTCTTTACCGTTTCCACTTTCTTTTACACCACCATATGGCATTTGATCTGTTCTGTAGCAGCAAGTGTCGTTAATAATCACTCCACCTACATCCAATAAATAAGGAATTTTATACGATAAATTTAAATCAGCAGTATATATACCAGCTTGCAAGCCATATTTCGAATCATTTACTTTTTCGATTGCCTCTTCAATTGTGCTATATGACGTTACGGATACTACTGGAGCAAATAGCTCTTCATCCAATACTTTCATTCCTTTTTTTACATTTGTCAAAACAGTTGGCGCAAATATATTTTTGTCACGAGTTCCACCTGATAAGATAGTTGCCCCACTTGCTGTAGCTTCTGTTAACCAGTTTTCAACACGTTCCGCTTCCTTCTCATTCACCATTGGTCCAACATTCGTATCAGCTAATAATGGATCACCAACATTCAACTTTGCTACCTCTGCAAGGAATATCTCCATAAATGCTTCTTGAATATCCTCATGTACAAAAATACGTTGAACCGAAATACAAATTTGACCCGCATGAGCAAAAGACATTTTAGCTAATTTTTGTGCAGCTTGTTCTACATTAGCATCATGGTGCACAATTGTTGCTGAATTTGAACCTAACTCTAACGTTGCTTTTCTCAAGCCAATTGTTTTTTGAATATGCTTACCAACTCCTGGTGATCCAGTGAATGTGTAATGGGCAATTCGTTCATCTTTAAGTAATTGTTCACCCACCGTTCTACCTCCACCAATAACACATTGGACATATCCTCCAGGAACCCCGGCTTCTTGAAGCAATTCACATAAACGAATCGTTAAACTTGGCGTTTCAGAAGCAGGTTTAATAATAACCGGATTTCCGGCTG
>DATGSY010000090.1:0-3661 GCA_035302125.1 Atopostipes sp. | reverse complement strand
AATTAAAGAGCGTATGGATGAATTAACGTTTTTGCGTACGTCAAAACAACCGCTTGAGTACCCGTCATGTGGCTCAGTCTTCAAACGTCCGACTGGTCATTTTACAGGGAAATTGATTCAAGATGCTGGACTCCAAGGGTTGACTTGGGGAGGCGCGCAAGTGTCTAAAAAGCATGCGGGTTTTATTGTAAATATTGATGGGGCAACAGCTACGGACTATATTGAATTGATTGAACATATTCAAGAAGTCATTTTAGAAAAATTTGATGTTGAGCTGGAACGGGAAGTTCGCATTATCGGCGAAAGCGTCGAAGAGGCTTCAAAAGCTTAAAAAATGAATATTAAACAGTAAATGGTTGGCTAAAGAGTCAACCATTTATTTTTTTCTTCAGATTTCTCTTGACCTTAACGTTACGTAAGGGTTTATGCTAAGTATGGAGGTGGCGAAATGGAGTACACAGTCAGTAAATTAGCCAGAATATCTGGAGTCAGTGCACGGACTTTAAGGTATTATGATGAAATTGATCTGCTTAAACCAAAACGAGTGAATTCTAGTGGCTACCGCATTTATGGTCAAACGGAAGTCAATGTCTTGCAACAAATTTTATTTTACCGTGAATTAGCATTTCGTTTAGAAGAAATTAAAGCCATTATTTATTCAGATAATTTTGATATGGAAGAGGCTTTAAAAGACCATTTAGCTCAACTACGGAAAGAGAAAATGCGTTTAGATGATCTCATTGAAACGGTAGAAAAATCACTCCAAGCATCGAGAGGAGAAATAGAAATGAACGATCAAGAAAAATTTGAAGCATTCAAAAAAGAAAAAATTGCAGAAAATGAAAAAGCTTATGGAAAAGAAATCCGAGAAAAATATGGCGAAACGGTCATTGAACAGTCCAATGAAAAAAATGGGTCAGTTAACGAAACAAGAATTTGATGACTTTAAAGCGATTGATAAAGCGTTAAATGAGAAGCTGGCAGAGGCTGTGGCACTTGGTCAGCCAGAAAGCGATCTGGCACAAGAAGTTTGTGTCTTGCATCGCCAATGGCTGGAAGTCGCTTGGCCGGATGGCTACTACGACAAAGAGAAGCACTATAATCTCAGTTTAATGTATGTTCAAGATGAACGCTTCAAAGCCTATTATGAAAAAATAGCACCCGGTGCGGCTCAATTTTTACACGAGGCTTTAAAAATTTACACAAATAATGCTTAATATCAGTCGAATAAAAATGACGAATGGAGTTCAATGATTTGTATGATCGTTGAACTCTTTTTTACTGAAACGGAATCTTCGAATAGCTGGTTGTAAGCCCGTCATCATAGGAAAAATAAAATTAAAATATATTCAAAAAAGTATTGTAATCTTTTGGGATTTCCATATAATTAATTGAGTTTACAAAATAAATAAAACTGGGGTGAAGAAATTGACAGAAACCATTGTGACCTTTCAAAATGTAGTGAAAAAATATAATGAAACAACTGTGTTGAAGGATGTATCCTTCCAATTGGAAAGAGGGAAGTTTTATACGTTGTTAGGGCCGTCCGGCTGTGGCAAGACAACCATTTTAAACTTAATTGCTGGTTTTACGGATCCAACTTCTGGAGTCATTGAATTAGAGAATGAAAAAGTAAATAATCTTCCTGCACATAAAAGACAAGTCAACACGGTGTTTCAAGATTATGCCTTATTTCCTCATATGAATGTTTTTGAAAACGTTGCATTCGGCTTACGAATGAAAAAACGCTCAAAAAGCGAAATACAAGAAAAAGTAAAAGAAGCTTTAGAAATGGTTCGGTTAGAAGACTTCTCGAATCGTTCGATTGCAGAAATGTCTGGTGGGCAAAAACAACGTGTAGCGATTGCACGGGCCTTGGTGAATGAACCAGAAGTTCTATTACTAGATGAGCCACTATCGGCCTTGGATTTAAAACTACGAACAGACATGCAGTATGAATTAAGTGAGTTGCAAAAGCGATTAGGGATTACCTTTTTATTTGTCACGCATGATCAAGAAGAAGCTTTGGCAATGAGTGATGAAATCTTTGTCATGAAAGATGGCGAGATTGTACAAAAAGGCACCCCAATGGATATTTATGACGAGCCATTAAATCGTTACATTGCAGATTTTATTGGGGAAAGTAATATCGTAGAAGGTCACATGGTTCGGGATTATCGTGTCGCTTTTGCAGGATATGAGTTTGCTTGTGTGGATGGGGGAATCCCGAGTGAAGAAACGATTGATGTCGTTATCCGCCCAGAAGATTTGGAAGTCACTACGCCACACAATGGAAAAATTGTTGCCAAAGTCGATACGCAATTATTCCGCGGTGTGCATTATGAGATTATTTTATATGATCAAGTAGGGAATGAGTGGATGGTCCATTCGACTAAAAAAGCCGTCGAAGGCTCAACTGTGGGACTTAATTTTTCAAAAGAAAGCATCCATATTATGCGTAAAAATGAAAAAGAAGAAGATTTCTATAAGCGATTAGATTTATTTACGCGTGCAGATGAGGAGGCCTAAAGATGAGAAGAAATGCTTTAAACCGTTCAGAGAATATCTTGATGCTGCCTTATGCTTTATGGATTCTGTTGTTTGTATTTGCGCCTTTAGTATTACTGGTTTATCAATCGTTTTTAAATATTGAAAGAGCTTTTACATTTGAAAATATTTTAATCTATTTTACGTCTGCGACATATTTGAGTATGACGTTCCAGTCATTTTTATTCGCAGGATTAATTACAGCTGTGACGTTATTCGTTAGCTATCCAGCAGCTTATATTTTAACTAAAACGACCCACAAAGAATTATGGCGTTTGCTGCTCATTTTACCAACATGGATGAATATCTTATTAAAAGCTTATGCATTTATTGGCATTTTTAGTCAATCAGGCATTGTCAATGATTGGTTAGAAACTGTTGGAATTGGCCGCCAGCAAATCCTTTTTACGAATATGAGTTTTTTACTGGTCGCAACGTACATTGAATTGCCTTTTATGCTATTGCCAATCATGAATGCCATCGATGAAATCGACCCGTCCCTTGTAAAAGCGAGTCATGATTTAGGCGCCAATACATGGGAAATGATCAAAAATGTGATTATTCCTCTATCCAAGAATGGGGTACGCAGTGGCATTCAAGCCGTGTTTATCCCTTCATTATCTTTGTTTATGTTAACTCGTTTGATTGGTGGAAATCGAGTGATTACATTAGGAACAGCAATTGAACAACATTTTTTAGTCACTCAAAACTGGGGAATGGGATCAACCATCGGATTGGTATTAATTGTTTTAATGTTTATTGTGATGCGGTTGACAAGCAATGGCCATGCACGAGTGAGAAGAGGTGTGGGAAATGAATAGTACACTGAAATGGTCTAAGCTGTATTTATTTTTTGTGTTTATCTTATTATATGTACCAATTTTTTATTTAATTTACTATTCATTCAACGCAGGCGGAACAATGAATGAATTTACGGGCTTTACTTTTGAACATTATACCAATGTATTGCAAGATCAACGTCTGATACAAATTGTGATTCATACATTGTTGATCGCTTTAATCTCCGCAACAATCGCTACAGCGATTGGTACATTCGGAGCTATCGGAATTTATTCGATTAGAAGTCATCAAATAAAAAGTAGTTTGTTAGGTG
>DATGSY010000089.1:0-4343 GCA_035302125.1 Atopostipes sp. | reverse complement strand
GAATCGGAGGCGAAATAAATGACGAAAACATTTTTACTAGAAGTCGGTTTGGAAGACATGCCGGCAGGAGTCGTTTTAGATGCGCAAAAACAACTGGTTGAAAAAACAAAGCAGTATTTTGAGGAAGAAAAATTAAATTTTGGTAAGATAACCGGCTACTCAACCCCCCGAAGATTTGCTGTGCTCGTCGAAGATCTAGCAGAAAAACAGCCGGATGAGACTTTGGCTGTACGTGGACCGGCGAAAAGAATTGCTCAAGATGAAGAAGGCAATTGGACGAAAGCAGCTATTGGCTTTTCAAAAGGGCAAGGTGGTTCTGTTGAAGATCTAGTGATTAAAGAAGATAAAGGAGAACCTTATATCTTTATTGAAAAGTTTATTCCAGGTAAAACAGCTATGGAAATAACACAAGGGTTGGAAGAAGTAGTTCGTAAAATAGAATTCCCAAAAAATATGAAATGGGGAAACAATTCTTATCATTATGTTCGTCCAATTCATTGGCTAGTTGCATTACTTGATAATGAAGTCGTTCCTTTTGAAGTCTTTGATATACCGACTGGAAAGAGATCAGAAGGGCATCGATTTTTAGGACAAGAAGTTGAAATCACTTCGCCTACAAATTATGAAAACCAATTGAAAGATGAATTCGTTATTGCTAATCGAGAAGTAAGAAAAGAAATGATCATCGAGCAAATTGAGGCCCTGTGTGAAGAAAATAATTGGACGGTTCCGACTTTAAACAGTGAATTGTTAGAGGAAGTAACCGATTTAGTAGAATATCCAACAGTTTTCTATGGGCAGTTTGAACCAGATTATCTTGAACTTCCAGAAGTTGTATTAGAAACTTCGATGATGGATCATCAAAGATATTTCCCTGTTCGTAGTGCGGATAGCATGCATAATCTTCTTCCTTATTTTATTTCTGTTAGAAATGGAAATAACCAACATATTGAAAATGTTGCCCGTGGAAATGAAAAAGTATTATCGGCTCGACTCGCGGATGGCAGATTTTTCTATTTGGAAGACCGTAAGCACAGTATTGACGATTTTGTAGAAAAATTGAAACAGGTAGACTACCATGAACAGTTGGGCACCTTATATGAAAAACAACAACGCGCTACAAAGATTGCTGAAGTGATTGGAAAAAACTTTAGTCTTTCAACGAATGAAATTGACGAATTGAAAGAGATTGCTTCGATTTATAAATTCGATTTAGTGACTCAAATAGTAGATGAGTTTCCGACATTACAAGGAACCATCGGAGGCCTTTATGCAAAAGAGCAAGGTTTGTCAGATGCTACCGCAAAAGCGATAACTGAACAATATTTACCCCTATCACAAACCGATCGATTGCCACAGACAAAATATGGTAAATTTATTGCTTTAATTGATAAGCTAGATACTTTAATCCAATTCTTCTCTATTGGAATGATTCCAACTGGGTCAAACGATCCCCATGCTTTAAGAAGACAAGCGATTGGTATTGTTCGGTTATTGTTAGATTTAGATGAAAAAACAATCGATTTAACTGAGCTGATCGATGAAATTGTGTCAGTTAGCGATTTATCAAAAGAGCGAGCAGAAGATTTAGAAAAAAATATGACGGCATTAAATGGTTTTATTTTAGACCGATTAGAACAAATGATGCGAACAGATTATGAGCTTTCTCATGATGTACGACAAGCTGCTTTAGGTGCTACTTATCTAAATATGACAAGAATTTTAGAAGCTGCCAAAGTACTAGAAGAAGAGAAACAAAAAGAGGACTATAAACAAGTGGTTGAGTCAGTTACTCGAGTGTTAAACATGACGAAAAATGCGGGTTCTACTGGAGAGGTAAGAGAAGATTTAATTGAGACGCCTTCCGAAAAAGCTTTGGTTAAAGGAATTGATCAATTAGCCACTATCTTTACTGAAACAACAGATGCTAAAGAACGTTATCGTTCACTTTCGAGTATTAGTCCGGTAATTGCTGAATTCTTTGAGCACAATATGATTATGGTAGATGACGCGGCGCTTCAAGAGAACCGTTTGACTTTATTGAATAATTTAGCTACTATAACGAAACAGTTTGCCGATTTCAGCGAACTAGTTATTTAATGAATTTTATACTTTATATGAAAAATCACTTATGTATATTATTAAGTGATTTTTCAATTTGTATGAATTTTTTGTGAAAATTTGGTATAATTCATTGATAGATAATCTTTAAGTTAAAAGGACTGAAATATTTGTTTAAAAAACAGTTTTTTCCTGAATCGACAATTAAATCTATTGCAACAAACAAAACCGTTTATGATAAAGGATTGACTTTATTTGAAGAAGAAAAGATCAAAGAACTGACATTAAATGAAGAGAATCGATCTGTGGAATTTAAAATAGAAGATGAACAAACGATAAAAACGTATTTAAGCTTTTTAAAAAATGGACTTGCACAAAAATATTCATGTAACTGTCCTGTTTTTCAAAAACAATCGGGTGCTTGTCAACACGTCATCGCAAGCATGATGTACTTGAACACAGTTAACCAAGATGCTTTTAATGCAATGTCAGAGAAACAAACCATCGATACAAAGGAACCAACAGGGAAATTACAACTTTTACAAAAGAATAGAGAACTGTTAGGTCACTTATTTGAAGAGGCAAAGAAAGATATAGAAGCTCAATCTGTATCTTTTACAAAAACGCCACTTCAATTTGAATTTGTTTTAAACATGCATCAAGTCAATCAACTGTTTGAATATGAATTTTATTTAAAAGTTGGTGTAGATCATCTATATGTCATTAATGACATTGTAGATGTGGCTTCACATTTATTACAAGGAAAGGAGTACACTTTTGGCAAGCAGTTAATGTTCACCCCAAAAGAGTATTCGCTCTTACCTGAAGATCGTAAACTGCTTTCTTATATTTATGATATTGGGAAATCCCAAGAAGAAGCCATTCAAATGCTATACGGGGATCGTCTGTCCGAAAAGAATGGCAGCCTTCCCATCCAGCCAAAAGCTGTTCCAGGGTTATTAAAGTTATTAACTGAAGTGGATGGTGGGTTTGTCCGTCTAGCTCCACCACCGCGTTTACTGAGCTCAATTAATCAGTTAGAATATCCAGAAGTTTTTCAAGGAGAAAAGAGCCTTCCAATAACTTTTAAAATTGAACAAGAAAAAGAACATTTCTTATTTGACGTCAGTGAAGCGGATAAACGAAAACAAATTACGGTTCATCCGCAAGCGAACATGGTGAGTGTAAATACTGACTTTTACCTATTAGAACCCGAACAATTTAAAGTGGCCCATTTACTATTAGATACAATCAAAGGTATGACAAATGAACCTTTGCATTTAACTAAGGATGATTTAACTTCCTTTTATTCTCTCATCTTACCCAGTTTGAAAGAACTTTTTAACTACGAAGTTGAGGAAGGCATTGAAGAAAATATTGACCGTGAACCCCTAAAATCAGAGCTTTACGTGGATTATAACGGCAAAGAATTGATGATTGAGCCAGTTTTTAAATATGGGAAACATTCTGTAAATCCACTGTTGTCTAAAACGGAAGAAAAAACAGAAATAAGAAATGAAACAGGGGATACGACAATCTTTGTAAGAGATGTTTACAGTGAGAATGATATTTTAAATGTATTCTCTCATTTCTTTAAACATGCAGAAATTAAGCAAGGAAAGTATATTTTAGAAGATTTTGAGAAGATCAGTTCGTTTATTTATGATTCATTAGAAGAGCTAGCAGAGCTAATCGACATTTACCTTTCGGCTGATTTTAAAGATTTAATGTATGATCAAGAGATACAGCCTAGTTTATCGATTGAAATGAACCAAGCAACCAACTTATTGGATATTCAATTCGATTTAGCGGATATATCGAATGACGATTTGCCTAAATTAGTTAAACAACTCCAAAAATCAGACGAACGATTCTTCAAACTAGACTCCGGAAAGATTATTGATTTAAAAGAAAAGCGTTTCGAAGATTTTTTCGAAAGTGTTGAAAAATTAGACCTTAAGCCTTCTGAAATTTCTAAAGAAACCTCTGTTTCTCTTCTGCGGGGATTGACTTTAGTAGAAGACGAAACTGTTAACATAGGCGAGGAATTTAAAGAGTTTATTAAAGACTTAAAAGAGCCTGAACATTTGACTTTTGATTTACCAAAAGGATTAAATGCAACTTTAAGACCTTATCAAGAAACAGGGTTCAAATGGTTAAGTATGCTTGATTATTATGGATTAGGCGGAGTCTTAGCGGACGATATGGGACTTGGAAAAACAATTCAAGCCATTACCTTCCTGTTATCGAAGATTGAGAAGACCGAAGGAAAATATCTCATT
>DATGSY010000088.1:0-2509 GCA_035302125.1 Atopostipes sp. | reverse complement strand
GCGCTTGATTTATTAGCAGCTGTCGATCAAATGTTAAATGATCGCGATCTTTTAACACAGTCTTTAGAAGATTTAAAAGAGCGAATGAAGCATAGTGATGACCATATTACTGGCTTAGTTCAGGAGAAAAATCAGCTTGAGCAGGCAATTGCTTTAAAGGATACAGAAATTGCTAGACTTGAAGAACAAATCGCGAGTCGTAATATGAATTACGATCAGCTCATGGAAGACTATCAAGATATGCAAACGCGTCTTAATTATGAAATAGATGAGTTAAAAAACCAAGTTGATATTGAACAAGAGCGCTACAACAAGCTTAATGAATCCTATGAATTTTTACAAATTGAAAATGTAGGTAAAGTGCAGAAGCTTGAGGACAAAATTCGCGAGCTTGAAATTAAAAATGATAACTTACAGAAAAACTATTATAAAATGCGGGAAGAAAACTCTTATTTACTCGGTATGTTTAAAGACTTTAATAACCGCATGAATTCCTCTTTCAAAGCATATGATTTAGAAGAAGATGTACAAGCTAAAGCGAATGATAGTCAACAAGAGGAAACGGCGCCAATTGATGCACATCTAGAAAAAGAAATGCTAAACAAAATGCAGGAGCAACAACCGAAAGCAACCGAAGAAGCTCGGTTAGAGGATGCTAAGCAAAACGACAGTGGAGAGTCAGCAAAAGAATAAGTCTATCAATGAAGTCGGCTTGGTCGGCTTCATTATTTTTATAAGGAACTATTTGTAGAAATGAGGATTGATATGAGCCAATATACTTTGAAGCTATTACAATTAGTTGATTATGCTGAAAATCAATTAACCGTCCGTTTAACGATCGGGACCGAGTCTTACGATTACACGATAAGTATAAGTGATTGGACATATCAATCAATTCGTCAATCTTTAAATGGAGAAATCGATTATTTATGCCGATTATCGTTCATAACTAAACGTGATCCATTTAACGATTCCTATGTTAGTTCAATGACTTTAATCAATGAAAAGGAAAAGCATCAAATTAATTTTAATTGTGATGAATCGTACGTTCAATTGTTGGAAGCGATTCGAAAAGCCCCATCCTTTGAGGCGATAAATGAAATAGCTGGCATACAGCTAAAAAGTGATTTGGAAAACCAAGCTTTAGCTGACAGCGCAAACAATACAACTGTTACAAAAGAAAAGCCAGCTCATGAAGATAAAATAGAAGAAGCAAATGAGCAAGTGCATTTAAATAATGAAATAGAAGCACCATCTAAAATTGAAGCAAAACAAGAGTTAACAGAAGTATTTGCTTCAGATTTTGAGGATACAAATGAACTTAGAGTAGAAGAAAATGATGACATACATAAAACGAAGAACAAGCAGAATCAATCTCTGTTAATCGAAGAGGACAAATCATCTTCTCAACAGTCAAATGTAGAAGTAATAACGCGTAATAAGAAGAGAAGGCTTTATTTAAACCGATTAAAAAATAGTTTAATAGCTGCTGTTGCCATTATTGCGATTGTTATTTTTTCAGGAGATTATTTTTTCGCTAATGAATCTGAGAAGCTTGAAATTGGACAAGGTACTGAATTGTTAGCGCCATCAGGGAATAATGAGGATACAGATTCTAATGATGGTGAAAGACCATCTGAAAATAATGAAGAAGCAGGTCTTTCCGATGAAGAATTGTCCCAGGAAAACTCGGGGGAATCTTTAGCGGAGTCAAATAGCGAAGATGAAGAGAATGACACAACGGAAAACGATGAAACGGACTCTTCCTCAGTAGAAAGTGAAGCGATGTTTTACGAAGTCGATGATGTGGCCTATAGTTTACCAGAAGGCTATGTCGCACTAACATTTGATGATGGTCCGTCTGTTTATACGAAACAAATTGTTGATTTATTAAACGAATACGACGCACCTGCTACATTCTTTTTTGTAGGCGATCATGTGAATAAATATACAGATGAAGTGGTTTATACATCTGAACAAGGTCATCTAATAGCAAGTCATACGAATAGCCATAAAAATATTACGAAATTAAATGGTGCTGCGTTGAATCGTGAAATATTTGATTCGATTCAACAGTTAGAGGAATTAACGGGAGAGACGATCAATTTATTCCGTCCGCCTTATGGAGCGATTTCTAGCAATAATAAGCTTTTATTAAGTGAAAATAATATTAAAACTGTCATGTGGAATCGCGACCCCCGTGACTGGGAAGCAAGAAGTAAAGATGACATCCTAAATTATTTTTTTGATGTCGACCCATCTGGTGGTATTTATATTTTACATGAGAATAAATATACGCTTGAAGCACTACCAGAAATCCTCGCCTATTTAAACGATCTAGGACTCGACATAGTTGGTATTAAATGATGGAGGGAGCTGTCTGATAAGTCCTAAAAAAGAGGCAAGTGGAAAGAAATTTTTGTTTCTTTCTTCACTTGCCTTTTTACTATTTCTGTTTTTATCTGAAAGTAGCTGGCGTGTACCTGCTACTTTCAGTATGTTATGGGCT
>DATGSY010000087.1:0-6673 GCA_035302125.1 Atopostipes sp. | reverse complement strand
CTTCATGTGAAAGATTTTTATCGCTATTTGCATGCCAAACAAAATGGCGAGTCTAAATTTCAATCGATTGATACTTTACTGACAAAGCCCCTTTTTGTGCCTCCAACCATTTCACTTTCTGATTTATTAGAAGCCATGCAGGAAGCCCATACGCATGTAGCTATTGTTGTTGATGAACATGGGGGAATGATTGGAATTGCAACAATGGAAGATGCGCTCGAAGAGCTTGTTGGAGAAATTTGGGATGAATCGGATATTGTTCGCTCAGACATTAAACAATTGAATGGCGATGAGCGCTATTTAATTCAAGGGACGTATTCGCTCGAAAAATTCTTCGAATTGTTTAATCTAAAAGAAGAAGAAGAGTGGCTTTCCAGTACAATTAGTGGGTTTATTATTGAGAATCTCGAGCGCATTCCCGATAACAATGAAGTTTTCGAATATGAAGACATTAAAATCACTGTCGTGAATGCCCAACAGCAACGCGTCAACGAAGTTGTAGCCGAACGTATCCATGAAAATTAAACCGTTCTTGAGGTGATCCCTTGCAAAAGAAAATATTCTTACGATTGTCTTTATTTTTAGTATTCTTTTTCGTCGCTTGCTCTTCTGAAAATGAAGATCCTCCAATTGATATGAGTAATAGTATAACTAGTGAGGTTATATTTCATGGAACGATTGAAGAGATAACTGATGAAACCTCTGCAGTTGTGGCAGTGAACTCAGGAGATATTTTGAATTCAGCAGATAAAGTGATAGTGGATTTGACGAAATCAGCCGATGATATCGTGTTTGAAGTCGGAAACAACGTTCAAGTGACTTATGATGGAATTGTCCGAGAAAGTTATCCCGCTCAAATCAATACGCTCCATATAGAAAAAATCGAATAAATAAAAAAAACGATCGATTTCAACTGATTTGAAATCGATCGTTTTTCGTTTAGAAGGCTTGTTTTTCGTTGGAACGAATTTTAGAAAACATTGTGAATATGATAAGTACCAATATGGCAGGTAAAATCCATTCTAGGCCTTCATTAAAGAACGGCAGTTGTGCGGTTAAATCACTCAAGAAAGGTACTTCCATTCCTGCAGATCTCAACCCAGAAATAATCGAGATTACAAGCGTCAAATAAATCGTCATTTGATACGTGAGACGGTCGAACTGAAACACATCTTGTAGAAGCGCCATAATAATTAACATAATCGCTGGTGGATAAATCGCCACAAGTACCGGTAAAGAGAACTGTAAAATTCGGTTCAAGCCAAAGTTTGCGAGCACTAAAGAAATCAGTGTGTATATGAATATCCATTGTTTATACGTCACTTTGTTATTCGTTAATTCAGCAAAATATTCGCTTACGCTAGTGACTAATCCAACAACGGTTGTCATACAAGCAAGGGTGAAAATTAAGATTAGAATCAAAGCGCCAAGTGAGCCAAACACACTATTTGTGACTTGAAAGAGAATACGGCCTCCATTTAAGACCTCTTGATTGCCAGATGATGAAATCATTCCAATATAAGCCAACATTGCATAAACGATTAATAAAAGACTCCCAGCTACTAAACCAGAACCAGACGTATATTTGATGATGTCTTTTTCGTTCGTAATGTTATAGGCTTTGATGGTCATCGTAATGACTAGGCCGAAATTCAAAGCAGCAAGGGCATCCATGGTGTTGTACCCTTCAATAATTCCTCTTGTAAAAGCTGTTTCGTATGCTTCTGCTGGAGTTGCCACATCCGGAGATATATTTAAAACGCCACCGACGAAAAACGTAAGTACAAGTGCAATTAGAATAGGTGTAAGGACTTTTCCAATTCGATCCACTAATTTTCCAGGTTGTAGACAAAGGTAATAAGAGATTCCAAAAAATAAAACGGTATAAATGATACGTGCAGGCAAGATCCAAGAACTATCGGTCAAGTAAGGAGCCACCGACATTTCAAAAGCCAAGCTTCCATTTCTTGGAATCGCAATGCCTGGACCAATCGCAAGAAAAATAATGGCGGGATAAATGACTGCAAATAATGGACCCACGCGATTTCCTAAATTTTGTACCCCATTTGTTTTAGATACCGCTAGAATTCCAAGAACTGGAAATAAAACGGCAGTCACTGCAAATCCAATTAAGGCAATGATCGTCGATGTGCCCGCTTGATTCCCAAGCATCGGTGGAAAAATCAGATTTCCCGAACCAAATAACATCGCAAATAATAACAAACTGACACTGATAAACTCTTGTTTTGATAACTTTCTTTCCATATTTTCACCTCAAATACAAATTAAGCTTCTGTATTCTACATGATTTCACGAAAGACCTCAACGTTAATTTTAAGCAAAAAGCCGTATCCTTTCGCCTTTACTCCTCATTTCCTATAATAACCGTTCATTCATTTTTGAATCCCAGATTAGAAGTTAGCAGGTTCGATATTGGTTAGCTGGCCCTATAAAATACAACAAGCTGCCGCCTTCGTCATGGGCTTTTACCTCATAACTTTCTAAAATACTTTCTACACGTTCAAATTCTTCGCTTTTTGGCATGAGCGAAAGAAACGTTTCGTAAATAAATTTACCTATGATATTGATTCTTGTGATCCATCCCATTTCCAATTGGAAAATTCTTTTTTCAATAAGGACATCTTGTAGAAATTTACTTTGTATTTTCCGATAATTTTTTGGTATAAAAATATAAGCCATTTTATTTTCAATGGCTGTCACTAATCCATAGTCACTTACTGCCATCGAGATCGCTCCTGGGTGTTCGATTTTTAGTAGTTCCATCAAGACGATGCTCGGGTATTTCCTCAATCGTCGCGCAATCATCCGAATCACATCTTCTGGATAATCCATTACACGCGTTTGGTGTAAGTCTTTCTCTTCGACCTTTGTTTTTTCAAAAAGTTCTGCTGGATTTAAATTATGTCTTTGAAGATAAACAGTTAGAACATTCATATGCTCCCTCTCTTTCAATTCCGTTCTCTTAAAAAAATCATACTACACTTTCGCATCGAATAACCAAGATTTCCAAGATTTGTATAAAAACAACTTTGCACTTCTCTTTCACTTATAGCTGGTTTTCTTAAAGGTATTATAGCGTTTTCATTAAGAAAATATAGGAATTTCCTTTAAGACAATTAATTATCATTTAAATCAAAATTAATGTACCCTAAACGACTTTTATCTGATATAGTTAGTGCAATATTAAGAAAAGAGTGAAGTATATGATTAGAAAAGTGAGACGGGAGGAATTGCCACAGTTAATTCCTTTTGTGTTTAGAATTTTATCAGATATGGATCTACCTCTTTTAGATGTGGTGAGTGGTGATGAATTAAATCAAATAATTGCGGATGCAATGGAAAGTCCTCAGTACCGCTATGGTTATGAACATGCTTGGGTGTGTGAACAAGATAATCAAGTGGTAGGTGTACTTTTCGGATATCCAGGCGAATATGTCTCTTTAGTGGATGGCCCTTTTCACGTCGCCTTAGCGGAACGTGGGATTGAACCCGCTGAAGTTAAATCTGGAGAAGAAACCCATTCTGGTGAATGGTATTTGGACGCTATTGTGATTGCTCCGCTTTATAGAAACCAAGGCATCGCTCGTCGTATGCTTCAAACAATTGATAATATCGCTAGGGATGCCGGGTATAGAAAAATTGGATTGAATTGCCCCATCGAAAATAAAATTGCTTTCTCTTTATATTCGGACGTTGGCTTCGAGATTCGAACCAAAACTTTATTGGGAGACAAAGTCTACTACCACATGACAAAAGAACTTTAAACAATAGTAATTATTCAAAGCTCTCCGATTTGTTCGGTGAGCTTTTCAATTTTTAAAAAAGGTATAAAGAGTGTGAACATACCGCTTTTTTTACTTCTTATCTTACTGGTGAAAATAGTAAATCCCTTGTTTTCGTGCTATACTTATAGCGAAATTCATGTAAAGGACTATTCATTATGATCAGAAAAGTAAAACAAGAAGAAATTCCCAAACTCTTTCCTTTCATCTATCGTATACTTTCAGATATGGAACTTTCAGTGTTGGATGAGATGGACGATGACCTTTTGAAAGAAATCTTGATTGATGCGATGCACAGCCCTCACTACCGGTATGGTTATGAACATGCATGGGTGGAAGAGCGAGAAGGACGGATAGCTGGGGTATTTTTTGGTTATCCTGGACGATTAGAACCCTTAATTGATGGGCCGCTCCAAGCTTCTATGTTGAAATTTAACTATCCGCTTGAATTAACGCCTAAAGAAAATGAAACACTCCCTGGTGAATGGTATTTAGATACCCTGGTCACTCATCCAGACTTTCGCCGGCAAGGGGTTGGCCGTACAATGATTGAAGCGGCTTGTGAGATTGCTAAAGCTGCTGGTCATCCAATCATCGCATTGAATTGCGAGGTGGACAATGAAGCAGCCTATCAGTTGTATGAAAGTTGTGGATTTGAAAAGAAAACACGTTTAGTTTTAAATCACCATGTGTATTGGCACATGACCAAAGAGCTTTAAATGACCATAAACCTTATTCAAATGGAGGAATTTAAATGGCAAAGAAAAAGAAACACCCTGCGTTTGTTGTATCGCTTGGTTTCTTACTCACCTTTTTGTTTAGTAATGTCATTTTATTTATCTATGGCTTATTTGATTGGCTTCGAAAAAAACGAGAATAATAAAGGAAACTCGCAGATGCAGGTCAAATCTTGCATATGCGAGTTTTATTTTAAGGTTTGTTTAAAGTCGGAATGGCAAAGCAAACTGCCACTGGCATCATGAACAAGAACAAAATAATTTGATAAGGCTTGCTCAATTTCTTTGAATTCCTGGCTTTTTTCAGTCTTTGACAAAAATTCGGTGTAGATTTCTTGTCCAGCACGATTGTTTCGAGCAAAGGGAAATTGTTCAAAGGAATAGATCTTTTTTTCTAATAAAATATCAACGAGAAAACGGCTGCCCTCTTTGCGATAACTTTGAGGGATAAAGATGTAAGTCATTCCTGACTCAAATGCCCTTTTTAACCCGTACTCGCTTGAAACTTTTCTGACGACCCCAGCATTTTCCATCTCCAGCAATTCATACAACAACTCACTAATCGCCTTCTGCACATGTTTGGACAAAACATATAACCATTCATCCGGATATTGAATCACAAACCATTGATTCGCTTCAGCTAATGAAAAATCGATTTCTGCGAGAACATCCTCCAGCTTCACCTCATACTTTTTAAGAAACCGTTCTAAAGCCATTTTGGTTTCCCCCAATACTTTGCTGGTCTTCTATTGGTTCTTCTCAATCATACTTTGCAAATCATTTGACATGAGAAATAAGTAAGCATCAAAAATATCATCCGCTTCATAATCTTCCCGATCATTTAAAAGCCACATTTTAATGACTAAAACGATATTCACGGCATAGTATTCGATAATTTGGTCTTTGGTGAGAATCGAGGGATTATTTTCAATTTGAAGATCAACGTCTTCGAATATGTAGTCTTCAAGCTCTTGGATCTTTTGGGTCAATATTTCTTCAAAGGAGTTTTGACCGGTCACTTGGAAAGCTTTTCTATAAAACCGATGATTCTCTCCAAAATATTTAAAAATCATTTTAATGGCTTCACGATACATATTAATGTCCAATAAATTTTTGATCGACACAAACAATTCTTCGTCTAAAATGACTTCAAAAATCTCATACTTGTCCCGAAAGTAATTATAAAAGGTTGGACGTATCACGTCGGCTTTATCTGTGATCATTTTAATGGTGATTTTATTAAAAGGGTATTGCACCATTAACTCTTTAAAGCTGTCGATAAGTCGTTGTTGTGTATCGTTTTGTGGCCTATCCATACCGCTGTGCTCCATTCATTAAGTAGAATCTTTCTTCTCTATTTCTATTCTAACTATATCAGGAATAAGCGCTTTAAGTCTTGCGATATACAACAAACCATTAAAAAATCCCAAGAATCTTCATAAAGATTCTTGAGATTTTTTCACATTTTCATTTATTTTCTTTTTTATCCGTGGTTAGACCATGGCTGGAATAGAGACTCAAATAGGAATTTGTAGATTTATAGGAGTGTACAGACGAATTCTTTAAGTGACTGGCTTTTCGAACGAGTGTTGGAGGTTTCTTTTTGTTTTTAGAGTAAGCTGCAGCAGCAAAGATGATGGAAAGAACGCCTAATCCACCAATGACTGCATTTTTGACAGATATTTTCATCAAAACCATCCTCTCCATAAAGGCTGTTCGTATTTTTGTGATTCAATTGTAAATGAAAAATAAATAAATGTCTTTTCTAATCCTTTGTTTGAGATGAGATTGGCGTAGATAAAACGTTATTATCCTGTCTAACTTTAAAGTTGTCCCGTATAGAATACTTCTACCCGATCTAACTTTAAAATTGTCCCTCATAGAATGCATCTATCCTGTCTAACTTCAAAGTTGTCCCCTATAGAATGCATCTATCCGATCTAACTTCAAAGTTGTGCTACATAGATTGAATCTACTCGGTATAACTTTAGTGTTGTCCCTGATAGACAGTATTCAGTGCTGAACAAAACAAAAAAGACTTACTACCCAAGGGATAGTAAGTCCATTTATCGTTCGTATTATTATTCTTCGTCTGAATCGTTTTGGAAACCATATTTCTTGTTGAAACGGTCG
>DATGSY010000086.1:0-3341 GCA_035302125.1 Atopostipes sp. | reverse complement strand
TAACATACATGGTAACTAGATTGGAGGGGTAAAGGATGGAAGAGTGGATTAGAAAGACTTTTAAAGTGAAACACTATGAAATAGACGATCTAGAAGTTTTTGTTTTCAATGAAGGAGATACAGAAGGGCATATTAATGTGTTCTTGGAGTTGTTCGGGCATTTAGAACCTACGTATGAAAGTTTGTTTAATTACGCCAAACAGATTGGTAGTCGGTGGACTAAGTATTTTGATGATTGGAAAGAGCAAGGCATACTCAATTAACTGTGTCAACAGTCCAGTAACACCAATCGACTACGCTTGTTAAGTATGGTATAAAGTATCTCACACGAGGTGCTTTTTATTTTATCTAAAATGAGGTGATTAATTGGTACAAACGCAACTAGCCAGTATGTATATAGGTAACCCTTATGCATTTGACGCAGAAGACCGTTTACAAGGCGTATCGAGTAAAGTTGATGCAACTATCCATATCTTAGATGGTCAATCTAACCAAGGCGTAATATTAGATTATATTACAGCTAAAAACATCATAAGCGATGCACATAAAAAATCGTTGGAAGATACACTAGAAACGTATAACTTTATTACTTTTGCTGATAAGCGTTTTAGTGAATATCTCGAAAAAAGAAACAGGTTTATTATACCTGATGAAGATGGCACATCTCGTGAATTTGTGATGTATGAAGGTGCAAAATATAAGGATAGTGAAGGTTACAAAGCGCAAGTGTTCGCGCACGCGTCTTATTTAGAATTGAAGAAGGCGACTGTTTTATACCCTGAAAGCTACAAAGGGACAGCTTCACAACATGCAGGGCGTACGCTTAATGGCACAGGCTGGCAAGTAGGAATTGTTGAAGTATTTGGTAATAAGACACTATCACGTAGCAAGCATACAAACCCGTATGAATTTTTAAAGCATATTGCAAAAGAATACGGTGCCGAGTTGAAATTTCGCGTTGAGCATGACGGTAATAAAATTGTTGGTAGATATGTGGATTTATTAGAACGTGTAGGTGATTGGCGCGGTAGAGAAGTCGTATTTGGTAAAGATTTAGATGGTATCAGACGTGTGGAAAAACAAAATATCGTTACAGCGTTATTAGGTTTAGGTCCAGAAGATGAAGACGGAAACAGAATAGAAGTATTAGTTGAAGATGAAGACGCGTTAAAACGTTGGGGTAGAGTTGACGAATTCGGAAAGCTGCACCATTTAATAGAAGCGTATGAAATCCAGTCAGAACGTGACAATATGACTGTTACAGAAGCAAGACGATACACACGCACAGCTTTAGATAAACGTATTAATGAAAGTGTCACCTATGAATGTTCAATTATCGATTTAGAAAATGTACCAGGTATGGCCAATAAAGAAATTCGTCATGGCGATACAATTCGCATTAAAGATGAACACTTTAACCCGCCACTTTATTTAGAAGCGCGGGTATTTGAATTTGATCGTAGTATAAAGTCAAACGCTAAAAAAGACATTAAACTAGGTGACTTCACTGAATTTACAGAAGAAGAAGTTAACGTTATTTGGATAATGCTCCAACGCGAAATACGAAAGAAAATCGACATAGACACATTGAAAGAATATGCAGAACCTAAAAAAGTCGAATCTGATACACCACCCGAAATAAAAGAGGGCGAGAATCCTGTCTGGGTGGACACATCAAAGACACCAAAAGTTCCGCATGTTGTCGTTGGTGGCGAATGGGTTAAGATGTCGCCTACCACACCAGAAGAGGTAAATGCTTATAACAAATCACAGGTAGATAAGAAAGACGAGTCTGTTTATCAAGATGGAACTATCTATGCAGACCAAAAGGCAGCAGAAGAAGCGCGGTTAAAAGCTGAACAAGCATTAAAAGACGCTAAAGCATTCAGTGAAAATGCTGATAATATTAACAAAGGTGTTATTGATGTAGGCGCAGTACCTTTGCGCACAAGTGCCACAGGCGCACGTTTAGAATGGGATGGTGTAAATGGGTTAATTCAATATGATTCATCAGGTAATGCTGTTTCTTGGCTTGACTTAGATGCTAACGCCCATTTTGCTAATGCTTTTTTAAGCGGGCGTGTGGAAGCTAGCGATGGTTTTTTTGGTGATAATTTAAGATTACGTGATAGTAAGCTAGAAATAATTAGACCTGATGGCGGTATCAGTACAAGTGATGGAATGGTAAGAGAGTCTCCAACAATAAATGGAATAGACCCTATGTTTATGACCAACTCGAAACAGTCAGGCGGAGGATTAAGTCAAGATGCGTTCCAAAAATGGTCGGGATATTACGAAAGTCGAGTTGACTTCTTAGATGGTAGATATACTGGGTTTGAAGATGTCCGCGATTCCGATTATCGTAACTCTCTGAGAATTCAAAGGTATTATTTCATCCATTCAGCAAGATATTTCGTGTTAACTTATAGAACGGTCCAAGGTGCGGGAACAAATCTTCCAGGCGGACTTCACAGACACTTAGCATTAATTTATGATAGTGCAGGTAACAAACTAGTTGACCATAATGTGCCTGCAAATACAACCGAAACAGTAGAATTAATAGCTGACCTCGGGACTCCGAATTTCAAAAGTAAGTGGTTAGATTTCAGAATAGGATGGGCTAAGAGTTGGGGAGGGCCAGAGAATTATATTCGTTTCAGAATAAACAACGTTGTCCAAACGGACTTCATTTGAGGTGATTAAGTGATTAAAGTATATGACGATAATGTTGATAATGAAAAGGTTAAAGTATTTGTAATTACTAAAGAAGGTAAAATCCACACAGTAACAATTGGTAATCATGCTATTTCTAAAAAAGCAGGGATTCAATTTTACGTAGATAAAAATGTAGCGGAACAACTAGATAAAGTCGATATTTCAATTAATGGATTTAAACCAATCTTAGAATTAAAAGAAGGCCAAACAATCGAATTACCACAAAAGAATGAGAAAGAAAAAGAAATCGAAAGACTAGAAAGAGAGTTAAGGGAATTAAGAGACGCTGAATAAGCCTATTTTTTATGTCAAATTTCAAGGAGTGTGAATATTGAATGAAGCTGAAAAGGAAATGAAGGATAGCATTGCTGAAGTCAGAGAGTGGATGGTTAGAAACGACGAAAATCAAAAGCACATTAAAGAGTTGCTCGAAGTAAACAATGCACAAACTCAAAAATCACTTGAAGTAGCTTATGACTCAAAGTACGAATCCGCCGAGAATAAAAGGCAGCAAAAAAATTTAAAGTGGCAAATTGACACGAATAAGAAAGAATTTAATGACTATCAAAGAGATCAGGCTCAAGAAAAAAAGTGGGTTATAGGATTAGCGGTGACTGTAGCTCTTG
>DATGSY010000085.1:0-7439 GCA_035302125.1 Atopostipes sp. | reverse complement strand
TTCTTTTTGATCAATCGATGTTCCTTTAACCCATTCCCCTTCCGTTGTGATGTAAACAGGAATCACTTGGTAATATTCATAATAAATTTCTTGTAAAATATGATAAGCAGAAATGATGGAGACATCATGTTCCGCACTTTTTCCTCCATAGATTAAAAAGACTTTCATTCAAATTCTCCTAACCGTCTAAAATGAACATGCGTGGCTTCAAAACGTGTCCTCTTTTAAGCAACTTTTCTTCATGCATTTCATTTTAAGTTTTTCTGAAAAAATTATAGTTTTATAGACTCAATTTTAGCACACTTTTTTATAATCGAGTAATAACATGCTAAAAAGGATATGGGCAAAAATAAAATAAATGGATTAATTAAATCATGCAGGTGACCATCGCATTTAACGCATAATCCCTGCCTTCTTGACGTGCAGAATGTAGACGATCATCGGTAAAAGTAGAGGCCGATTCCATTTCAATATTTTCTTTTGGGATACCTGCTTGCAACAAAAGATGGTAATTGGCTTTTAACATGTCCAAGACATATTTTTCGCCTTTTGATTTGAAAAAACGGTCCCGGTCTGGATTCATCGAGAAAGCATCATACACTTCTCCACCCACTTCATAATTTTCTTGATCAATCGACGGGCCTAAGTAAGCAAGGATATTATCTTTTTTAGCTCCAAACTCTTCCGTCATTTTTTGGAGCGCCAATTTTGAAATTTCGCCAACGGTTCCCCGCCATCCAGAATGGACGATGGCTTGTACTTTTTGAACGGGATCGTATAACACGACGGGTGTACAATCGGCAAACTTAATGACAAGTGCTATATTTCTTTTATCGGTGATTAAACCGTCCGTGTCTCCAAATCGCTTTCCAAAAAGATAGGATTCGCCATTGGTACCATCCGCATAAGCAATGTTTGTTGAATGGGTTTGATGACCGGAGTAAAGCGCAGTCGGCTCTGTAATTTCTGCTTTTTCTAACAAACGCTTGTAATCACGAATCAGTGCCTCTTCCGTATTTGTAGCTCGAAAATTAAAGTCTTTTCCACCAATCACATTCAATAATCCCTCTTCTTTTAAACGTTTAGAATGCATCTCCATTCCCCCTTTTAAATACTATAACACGCCATTAATCTTCTGTAATCTAAAATATGCTTTACTTTGGACAGCAGTTCTTATAAGATAAAGTTTGAGATGTTTTTCACGAGGTTATTTAAAATTCATAGAATTATGAAGCTTATATTTTTTAAAAGTACTTGTGAAAAAAAGTACTAACTCAACCAAAAAGACAAAGCTTTATTTAAAGTACATATGAAGTCATTTGCGAAGTAAAAAAAATAAAAAGGAGACTGAAGATGATTATTGATGGATTAGTGGATTTTGACCCGATGGCCGCTGCTCTGCCGGAAGAGTTGTTGGATATTGGCGAGGTGGAGACGACGATTACCGGCTTGGATATGTATGCGCCGGATTGGGTGGAACAGGCTGCGGAAAAAGTGCATGCGGTAGAAGGCGATACTTATGTGAAGTTGAACCGTGGGGTGTTGACGGTCAAACAGATTGATGCTTTGTTGGATTCGATTCCTTTAGAGTTTTCTTATATCGACGACAATAATCAATTTATTTACTATAATAACGAAAAAGATCCGGATAAAATGTGGGCGTCCAGCAACCCAGAGACCGTCGGACAGCCGTTGGGGTCTTTACATCCGGAGCCAATTACGAAATATGCGAAGATGATCGTGCAGCAACTTCGTGCTGGGGAAACCGATGTGGTAAGAATCGGCCACCCTGCCGCTGGTGGAGAACAATTTTTGGTGCACAGCTACCAGCGCATCCAGGATAAAGAGAAAAATTATATGGGTGTGAATGAATATGTGGCGGATTTGAAACCGATGATTGACTGGTATTTAAAACAAACCGGACAGAAATTGGTGCCTGCGGATGAAGAGTTTGATGATAAAGTAACAGATGGTGTGTCCGGCGCTTCTCATAAACCAAGCGTTCAACCGGATGTGGATGCGATGTCCAGCGCGTCTAAAAAACACTAATTTTTTCTTTAATCTACAACCTAAGACGGATATGTTTTAAAAAGGCATTTGTTATAATAATGCCTGTAGAAAGGGTGTTTTTAATGAAACAAAAACAAGCGAAATATTCAAAAACGACTCTAGGAAAATTTATCCGTGCCCTCTTTTCTAAAGAAACGCCTACCTATATTAAAGCGATTGTTGGTTTAGCTGTAGCTTATACCGTGATGCCTCTTGACATTTTGCCTGATCTTTTAGGTGTTTTTGGTTTTGTAGATGACGCTGCGGTGATTGGTGTGCTTACAACTATTGCGATGACTTTACTCGATAATTACAACAATCAAGCGGTTGAAACCAACCAAAACACAGGAAATAGCGATCGAAACTTTGAAGAAGTAGACTAATTGGATAAACCTCCCAATACCCAATTCTAGTCGAATAATAATAATAGAAGAACCAGTAAAACGAGTAGCCTTTTATGGGCTCCTCGTTTTTTTAATGATAGGAGGAAATTTGTCGCACAAATTTCACCTTTTGGGGTCTTTTTTTTAGAAGCAAATAGCTTATCGGACAAAGTGAAGGATGTTTTTTATGTCACTTTATCCGATAGCTAATGAATCTGATAAAGTGAGGGGTCATTTTATCGTCACTTTGTTCGATAACCAAGGAATCTGACAAAGTGACGGGCATTTTTTAGGTCACTTTCACTGATCGCTTCTTATCCTCACAAGTGGGGAGTCATTTGATGGTGACTTGATAGGATACACCGATTACCCTTACAAGTGGCGGGCAAATTGAAGTTCACTTGTCAGGATACAACGTCTATCCTCACAAGTGAGACTAAATTAAGGGCTCACTTGTTACAATAGAGCATCAAAAAAACGAGCACGCCCATCAAGGCGGCTCGTTTTTTATTCGTTTCGATCGTTTATTTATTTTTCATTGGCGTAAGCCACAGCGATTTCTGCACCGACTTTTGCATTGTTGTAAACTAAGGCAATGTTTGCTTCCAAACTTTTTCCTTCCGTCAATTCCACAATCTTCGCCAATAAGAATGGTGTACTGTCTTTCCCTTTGATACCCGCTTCTTTTTCTTCAGCTAATGCTTGTTCGATAATTTCATTGATTTCTTCAGCAGGAATTTCATCTTCTTTTGGAATAGGGTTTGCGACTAAAATTCCACCATCAAATGCTAATCCTTTTGATACCTTCATCATTTCAGCGACTTCTTTCGGTGAATCCACTCGTGCATTTAATTTGTTCTCAGAAGTGCTTGAGAAGAATGCCGGTAGATAATCTGTGCCATAACCTAAAACAGGAACACCTTTTGTCTCAAGGTATTCAAGCGTTCGTGGTAAATCCAGAATCGCTTTTGCGCCTGCACAGACGACTGTCACGGGTGTTTGCGCCAATTCTTCCAAGTCCGCAGAAACATCCATGTGTTCTTCATAACCACGGTGGACACCACCGATACCGCCCGTTACAAAGACTTCAATTCCTGCAAGGTGGGCACCAATCATAGTTGTGGCAACCGTGGTAGCGCCTAGTTTTCCACTCGCTAACACTTGCGCCATATCTCGACGCGAGACTTTCGCAACATCTTCTGCAGTGGCTAATAATTCAAGCTGTTCTTCATCTAAACCGATTTGAATTTTTCCGTCGATAATCGCGATCGTTGCTGGAACAGCTCCATTGTCACGGATAATTTGTTCCGTTTCGTTTGCCATTTCCACGTTTTGCGGATACGGCATACCATGTGAGATAATCGTTGATTCTAATGCGACGACAGGTTTCCCTTGTTCTAAAGCTTCTTGTACTTCTGGGTTAATTGATACGAATGCATTCATTTAGAATTCTCCTTTTTGAATAAATCTTCCATTTGTTCAAGCAGTTTCTCTTCGGTTAAATCGACACGTACAGTGTAAGGCGACTGAATCGTGTAGTAAGCATTGGTCATTCCTAGATAAATCGATTCTTTCGGTTCAAAGCCTTTTAAATGCCCATAGATAATTCCTGAAGCGTAGGCATCCCCAGCCCCTGTCACATCCACGATGTTCTCTGCAATCGGTGGTACAAAAGTATGGCGGACGCCTTGACGGTTGCCGTAAATACTTCCTTTGCCCCCTCGGGTAATGACGATATTTTCTACACCGCTATCGAGCCAGCGGTTGACTAATGCTTGAAAGTCTTCCTCATCTTCTACTTTTACATCAAAATAGGCTTCTGACTCATCTTGGTTGACAATCAACCAAGTCACCCCTTTTAAATCTTTAGGCAAGCGATTCATCTTAGGGCCACTGACTGGGATGATAAACACTTCAATATCGAATTGACGAGCAAGGGTGAGTAAATAAACCACCGTCTCATACGGCAGGTTTAAATCTAAAATGAGCAATCTTGCCTCACTTAACAGCGTTTGAAACTCCGTAATCCATTCGACATTCATCTCTTCATTGATTTGCATATCCGCTAAAGCCAGTTCCATTTCACCCGTTGAATCAAGTACTGCATTGTAGGTGCCCGTAGAAAAGTCCTTCTTCTGCATGACATGCTGCATATTCACAAAGGGTGCGGTCTCTCGCTTAATATAATTGAAATCTTGGTCGTGTCCTCCAAGCGAGATTAAGCTGACATCGATTTGTTTTCTCCCTAAGTTTTCTGCAATGTTCCGGGCGACACCACCCACACTCACATTCGAAGTGGCCGGATTGCTAGTCCCTAAAACCATAGGTTCAAGCAAATTGTATTTGCGGTCAACGTTCATTGCGCCAATACAATAAATTCCAGACGATTGGTTGACTACATAAGCACGGCCCAACAAAAATTTCTTTTGCGTTAAGGAAGAAATGATGGTGGCTACCGTCGAACGAGTTAAATCGAGTTCTTCTCCGATCTTTTTCTGTGAGATAAAGGGATTATTTTCAATCATTTCTAAAACTCTTTGTTCATTCTTGTTCAACAACCTTTATCACATCCTCTCCAAACCATCTAAGACATAAGTTTACTAAACAAACAATTGTTTTATCGCCTATAATTTACCATGCTTCGATTGCTTTTACAATAGGAATTTTCATTTTTTAAAGATATTTGTTGTTTTATAAGACATTTGTTTTAATCCAATACTTCGACTGCAAAAGAGTAAGGTCGCTTGTTTTCATACTCTTCCCAAGGAATATCCAATCTTTCCCACTGATTGCCACCTGGTTTTAAATAAAAGAGACCAAAATTATTCAGTGCATAAAAGGCGCCTACATTATCAGGATCATTTGCCAAGTGATGAGTAAAAGCATCTTCACGTGGAAGTCCGTCCGCCAGTTCAATCCATGGCGCGGTATCCACTTTTCGGTAAATCGTTGAATAACGGTTTGAACCATGAGCCGACGAAGCGCTTTTTGAAGCAGATATTAAACGGTCTGTTGGATTTTCTGGATGAAGCACCAGGTGATAACCATAAGGATGTTGTTCCAACCCTTCCGTCATATAAATCCAGGTTAATCCTTCATCGTAACTTTCCGCATAAGAACGTCCTTTTCCATCACCATTTGCAGCATATAAGCGTTTCGGTGCTTTTGGATGCGCCAAAAGTGTATGAACGTCGATGTGACTGTCTTCGGTTCGATCTTTCCACGTTTTTCCATGGTCATAAGAATTTAAGACGGCTCCTGCTTCAATCGAAACGGCAAGATGGTCTTTATTGGAATAACTTGGGGTAATCCAGCGGACATAATGGGTCCAAGGTCTCGGGGGAAAGGCCCAGTCTTTTTGGGAGGGCATTTTTTGCATCCCTTCAAATTCATGCCAGCTTTCTCCATGATCTTCTGAATAAAACAGCATACTCGGTTCTGTCCCTGCATACACGACACTATGCCCATTCACTTTTTTTGTCGGATGCACCGCTACAGCCGACATTTTCGAAGAAGAAATGCCGCGATTTTTGGGTAAATCTGAAGCCACAGAAGGGACGCCGATGTTGCTCCAATGCTCGCCGCCGTCTTCACTGCGCCAGAGCCCGTCGCCATTTGTGGCACAATAGATGCGTTGCTTGTTGGATGGATCAAAAGCTAAGCGTGTTGGGTTCGTTTCATGTAACGATTCGTTGAATTGATAGCCGTTTGCGGTTTCTTTAATCGTAATCAGTTTATCTTTTAGTCCTACAAAGAAAGTTTTCATTCGATATTCCCCCTCTTGTCCCTTCAATTATTGACGAAACGAAGGGTTACCACAAGTCATATGAATAAGCTCTTGCATTCTTGTGAAAATTTTAGTAAACTTCTCTCGGTTATAATTCAACGCCTCAAAAAGAAATCTGGTGATTAGCATGAAAGAAGCAAAAAGAAAGATACGTCTGATGGGGACAGTGATTGACTTATCTGTTACACATGGCAGTCCAGAGGTAATATTGGATCGAGTGGTTGGTCTACTTAAAATGTATGAACAACGTTTTAGCGCAAATGACCCTTCTTCCGAATTAAGTGAAGTTAATAACAATTCTGGTCTTCGTCCCGTCAAAGTTCACACCGAGCTGTTTGATTTAATAAGTATTGGGAAAAAACATAGTCTTCCAGCCAATAGTCATTTAAACATTGCTATTGGGCCACTTGTACAAGCTTGGCGGATTGGATTTGCGGATGCCAGAGAACCTTCTCCTGAAGAAATCGAAGAATTATTAAAAATCATTGATCTAGATCAAGTTTTATTGAAAGAAAATACGGTATATTTAAAAAGACGAGGCATGGCGATTGATTTAGGCGCCTTGGCCAAAGGCTATATCGCCGATCGAATCATTGATTTTCTTTGTTCAGAAAATGTACATTCCGCATTGATTAATCTTGGTGGGAATCTCGTGACGATGGGTCCAGCTTTACAGCATACGGATCGCTTCTGGCGTATTGGGATTCAAAATCCTACCCATTCAAGAGGAACCTCGCAAATTGTCTTGCGGGTGCGTGATCAATCTGTCGTTACTTCGGGCATTTATGAACGACAGTATTCCAAAAACGGAAAAACCTTTCACCATATTTTGAACCCAAAGACAGGTTACCCCATCGAAACGGATGTCGTGAGTCTCACGATTCTGTCCAATCGGTCGATTGACGGTGAAATTTGGACCACTCGCTTATTTGGAAAACCAACAGAAGAAATCATATATGAAATCAATCAATTGCCACACATTGAAGGTCTAGTCATCAATAACAAAGGTAAAATTCATTATTCAAACGGAATGAATGATTTTATTCTTTAACACACACGGGATTTTTTTAATCCCACTTGTGAAAAAAGTTCTAAAAAGGAAAGTGAGAAAAAATGAAAAAATTAATCGGTCTAGTCGGAACCAATTCGACACAATCAACCAATCGTCAGCTTTTACAATACATGAAACGGCATTTTGCGAAGGATGCAACTATCGATTT
>DATGSY010000084.1:0-5179 GCA_035302125.1 Atopostipes sp. | reverse complement strand
TGGTCCGGGTGAACCCGTAGTGATTACTGGAGAGCCTTTATCAGTAGAATTAGGGCCAGGAATTATGGCGCAAATGTTTGATGGGATTCAACGGCCATTAGAATCTTTCGTTGAACAAACAGGTAGTCATTCAATAGCGAGAGGAGTAGAAGTGGCTCCTTTAAATCGTGAAACAGAATGGGAATTTACAAAAAAAGTGGATGTCGGTGATGAAGTTTCCGCTGGAGATATTGTGGGTGTTGTACCAGAAACTTCTGTCATTGAACATCGCGTTATGGTACCTCATGGTGTAAGTGGCACGATTAAATCGATTGAAGATGGTCTTTATCGTATAGATGATCCGTTATATGTCATAGAAACTGAAACGGGCGATCAAGAGTTTACATTGATGCAAAAATGGCCCGTGCGTAGAGGACGTCCATATGCGAAAAAGATTAATCCAGATGAACCACTAATTACCGGTCAACGAGTCATTGACTCATTATTCCCGGTCGCTAAAGGTGGAACTGCAGCCATCCCAGGACCTTTTGGAGCTGGGAAAACAGTTGTACAACAACAAATCGCTAAATGGGCGGATGTGGATATTGTAGTATATATAGGTTGTGGTGAACGTGGGAATGAGATGACGGAAGTTATAAATGATTTCCCGAATATAGAAGATCCACAGACCGGAGAATCCATAATGGAGCGAACAGTCCTGATTGCGAATACTTCAAACATGCCTGTTGCGGCTCGAGAAGCTTCAGTGTATACAGGAATTACAATCGCCGAATACTTCAGAGATATGGGCTATTCAGTAGCTGTAATGGCAGATTCGACTTCAAGATGGGCAGAAGCACTCCGTGAAATCTCAGGGCGTTTAGAAGAAATGCCAGGAGATGAAGGATATCCTGCTTATTTAGGAAGTCGATTAGCTGAGTATTATGAACGTGCTGGTCGAGTGATTGCTTTAGGCGATGGAGAGCGTGAAGGAAGCATTACAGCGATTGGTGCTGTTTCGCCTCCAGGAGGAGATACTTCAGAACCCGTGACTCAAAATACTTTACGAGTGGTTAAAGTGTTTTGGGGACTGGATAGTTCATTGTCTCGAAGACGTCACTTTCCAGCCATTGATTGGTTAGATTCTTATTCTCAATATTCACAAACAATCAATGAAACAATCGGTAATCGTTTAGGGGTCGATTGGAATCGGATGATTAACCGAGCCAAACTTCTTTTACAAGATGAATCGGAGTTACAAGAAATCGTACGATTAGTTGGAGTAGAATCTTTATCTGATTCTGACCGTTTGAAATTAGCCGTTGCTCGAATGATTCGAGTTGATTTCTTACAGCAAAACGCTTTTGACGATGATGATACGTATACATCATTTAACAAGCAATATGAAATGATGGCTACGATTCTAAAATATGAAGATGAAGCAAAAAGAGCTTTAGACTTAGGCGCTTACTATAACGAAATTATAGAAGGGACTTCTGACGTGCGTGAACAAATTAGCCGAATGAAGTTTATACCTGAAGATGATTTTGATACATTAGAAGACTTAAGAGATGAAATTACTGAAGATATGCGTGAAGTTTTACAAAAGGGTGGCGAGAATTAATGGTATTAAAAGAATATCGTTCCGTGACGTCCGTTGTTGATCCTTTAATGACCGTTTCAGGTGTTGAAGGCGTAAAATACGATGAATTAGTAGAAGTTGAACTACAAAATGGAGAACATCGATTAGGACAAGTTTTGGAAATTGATGGGGACAATGCGGTGGTTCAGATTTTCGAAGGTACTGCGGGAATCAATATGCGAGACACCAAAGTACGTTTCACGGGCAGACCATTAGAGTTGAATGTATCAGAAGATATGATTGGTCGAACGTTTGACGGAATGGGACGAGTGTATGATGGTGGACCAGAACTTATTCCTGAGAAATCTTTAGATATTAATGGAGAACCAATTAATCCAATTGCACGTGAATACCCAGACGAATTTATTCAAACAGGTATATCGACCATCGATCATTTAAACACTTTAGTCCGAGGGCAAAAATTGCCTGTGTTTTCCGGTTCAGGTTTACCGCATAACGAATTAGCGGCACAAATTGCACGTCAAGCAGATGTGAGAGGGTCTGAAGGAGAATTTGCGGTTGTTTTTGCAGCTATCGGAATTACGTATGATGAAGCAGAGTTTTTCTTAGATGATTTTAGAAAAACAGGAGCAATTGATCGATCAGTCGTCTTTATTAATTTAGCGGATGACCCTGCAATTGAACGAATCGCTACCCCTAAAATGGCTTTAACAGCTGCAGAATATTTAGCTTTTGAGAAAAATATGCACGTGTTGGTCATCATGACAGACATGACAAATTACGCAAATGCGCTTCGTGAAGTCTCGGCTGCCCGTCGTGAAGTACCAGGACGTGGTGGTTACCCAGGTTATCTCTACACAGACTTAGCCTCCATGTACGAAAGAGCGGGTCGATTAGAAGGAATCGACGGGTCGGTTACCCAAATACCTATCCTGACGATGCCAGAAGATGACATTACGCACCCTATACCAGACTTAACCGGTTATATTACAGAAGGACAAATTATCTTGTCCCGTGACTTATATGGGCAAGGTTTAGAGCCTCCAATAGATGTCTTGCCATCTCTTTCTCGTCTGAAAGACGATGGAATCGGTGAAGGGAAAACGCGAGAAGACCATGCGTCAACTATGAACCAGATTTTTGCCGCCTATGCTGAAGGTAAAGAGGCTAAAGAATTATCGGTTGTTTTAGGAGAAGCTGCTCTGACAGAATCGGATAAAAAGTATGTGGAGTTTACCAATCGATTTGAACAAGAGTATGTCGATCAAGGAAACTACACCAATCGAACAATTGAAGAGTCATTGGATTTCGGATGGGAGTTATTAAATCTACTTCCACGGGAAGACCTTACTCGTATTCGTGATGAAATGCTAGAAACGTATCTACCTAAAGGAGAATGATACCATGGCGAGACTGAACGTTAATCCTACTCGAATGGAATTGGCTCGTTTAAAAGAACGCTTGGAACTAGCGTCACGTGGACACAAATTGCTGAAAGACAAACAAGATGAGTTAATGCGTCAGTTTATTACATTAATTCGCGAAAACAATGAGTTACGTAATGAAGTTGAAGAAAAAATTGAAGCCGGTATGCGATCTTATTCAATTGCGAATGCTTTATTGCATAATAATTTTATTGGGGAAGTGATGACAACACCTTCACAAAGTGTTTCATTGAATATCGACCAAGAAAACATTATGAATATTCGTGTGCCGCAGATGAATTTCAACTATGAAGATACCCCAGATGACATTAGTGACATTTCTTATGGGTATTTGAATTCGAATAGTGATTTGGATTCTGCAATTGAACAGATGCTGGATGTTATGCCGCGCATGCTGAAGCTTGCAGAAATCGAGAAACGTTGCCAGTTAATGGCAGATGAAATTGAAAAAACGCGTCGTCGTGTCAATGCACTTGAATATATGACGATTCCACAGTTAGAAGAAACCATTTATTTCATTGAAATGAAGTTAGAAGAAAAAGAACGTGCGGAAATCACTCGTTTAATCAAGGTAAAAGACATGGGTGACTAGGCCAGGAACAAAACTAGCCGATTATTGCATAATCTCAGCTAGTTTTTCTTCTTAACATACAAAATCGCTTCAACACATTTCATCTACTAGTAGTTGATAAAGTAGCATATTTTAATGAAATTTCTGAAAAATTATAATCTATACTAGTTAGAATAACTAAATGGTGTTCACAAATGAATAAAATATGTTATTATTAATGGAAAGATGCGGGTAACATATGTATCTGTAGTAGAAGGGAAATGAAAATGGAGGAGCAAGGATTATTAATTGTCCTTTCCGGCCCATCCGGTGTTGGAAAAGGAACCGTACGAAAGCATTTATTTGATCATTATAATAATGACTTTGACTTTTCTATTTCGATGACGACACGCTTAAAACGTGCTGGAGAAGTAGACGGAGTAGATTACTTTTTTAAAACAAAAGAAGAATTCGAACAGTATATTAAAGAAGGAAAACTTTTAGAATATACAAATTATGTAGGAAATTATTATGGTACACCCATTGATTATGTTCGAGAGACATTAGATTCTGGACGAGATGTTTTTTTGGAGATTGAGGTCCAAGGGGCTTTAAAAGTTAAGAAACGTATGCCTGAAGGAATCTTTATCTTTCTTTCGCCACCTGATTTGGATGAGTTGAAAGCACGCATTGAAAATCGCGGAACAGATACTCCAGAAGTGATTCGCCAACGAATGGAAAAAGCTGTCGAAGAATTGCAATTAATTAAATACTATGACTATGTTGTTGAAAATGATTCTGTTGACGAAGCAGCACGTAAGATCCGTAGTATTATTGAGAGTGAACATCTGAAAGTCGAAAGAAATATTGAACGATTCTCAAAAATCATAGAAGGGATGAAATAATGTTAATACGTCCATCCATTGATAAACTTTTGGACCAAGTAGACTCAAAATATTCTTTAGTGATACTTGCTTCTAAAAGAGCACATCAAATTGAAAATAAAGAAGACAAAAATCATCGTAAATTATTAGATGAGTACAAATCGATTTCTCACGTTGGTAAAGCGTTAGAAGAAATTGCTGCTGGAGATTTAGTGATTGATCCAGAAAGCATCGATTCAGAAATCATCTAATCATTTAAACACATTGTAAGAGTCTTTCATAATTTGCCTCATTCTATGGCTTATTATGAAAGGCTTCTTTTTTTAAAAAAGTAAAATTTTAATTTTCTTAAAAGTTAAAATTTCAAAAGATGGTCATATCATACAATCGTTTATGTTAATCTAGAGAATGCAGGATAATCAAAGTTGAAAGGACTCATTAAGAGACATTGTCTCCAAAAAGACATGTTTTCTGATAGAATAAAGGAAATGAAAAAAGATAGGATTGGTGCACAGAATGTTAAAAGATAAAAAAATTGCACTTTATGTAACAGGTGGAATTGCTGTATATAAAGTCGTCGATTTAATGCGTACCTTTATAAAAAATGGGGCTGAAGTACGGGTTGCAATGACAGAGTCTGCAACTCAATTTGTGTCTCCTTTGACTTTTCAGATATTAAGTCGACAAGAAGTGTATATTGACACATTTACTGAGAAAG
>DATGSY010000083.1:0-7475 GCA_035302125.1 Atopostipes sp. | reverse complement strand
TCAATCCACGGTGTAGTATCCTCTTTTAATAAGGGGAAATTTAATTTAGCACGTTCATTTAAGAAAGATTTAGCAATATTGCGAGCCATTGTACGAATTCTTCGTAAATAATCCGGACGATCAGTCGCTGACACTGCCCCTCTTGCGTCGATTAGGTTAAAAATGTGACTACATTTTAAAACATAATCGTATCCTGGGTGTACCAATCCTTGATCAATCAATAAAGTTGCTTCTTTCTCATAAGCATCTAAAAGATTAAAAAGTAGCTCAATATTGCTTTCTTCAAACGTATAGACTGAATGTTCATATTCTGGTTCGAGGAAAATTTCTCCGTATTTAACGCCATCTGCCCATTCAATATCATAGACACTTTCTACATCTTGAATATAAGAAGCTAAACGCTCCAAACCATACGTTAACTCTGCTGTTACAGAATCAACTTCTATTCCGCCTACTTGTTGGAAGTAAGTGAATTGTGTGACTTCCATTCCATCCAACCAAACTTCCCATCCTAATCCTGCACAACCTAAAGAAGGGTTTTCCCAGTTATCTTCAACAAAACGTATATCGTGTTCTAAAGGATCTATACCAAGAGCAACTAAACTGTTCAAGTATAGCTCTTGAATGTTCTTAGGCGATGGCTTCATCACCACTTGAAATTGATGGTGTTGGTATAGGCGATTTGGGTTTTCCCCATAACGTCCATCGGCAGGTCTTCTAGACGGTTCGACATAAGCCGCGTTCCATGGTTCTGGCCCTAAGGAACGCAAAAAGGTATAGGGACTCATCGTTCCGGCCCCCTTTTCTGTATCATAAGCTTGCATCAACAAACAATCTTGATCTGACCAGTACTTTTGTAAAGTTAAAATAATCTCTTGAAAGGTTAAAGATTTTTTAGTCATTATTTTGTTCTCCTTTTTATTATACGCAGACACTACATTTAGTATCGCAAAGTTAAAAAACTCATCCCTATACTGACAGTTTACCAATCAGTATAGGGACGAGTTTTCGCGGTTCCACCCTATTTCTAACTCTCTTGAGTTAGCACTTTCAATCTTTTTTATAGACATATGGTGCCTTTCAATGTGGGCATTGGTCTAGCTCTCACTTCCCTAGACTCGCTGAACAATACATCTCACACATACTTCTCCATAAGCTTGTCTCATTACATTCAACTTTAATCTTACACTTTTTTTAAAAAATGTCAATTGTCTTTTTTAAGTGTATCTTCCCATTTGTACAAGTTATCGATAAACTTCTTACTCTTCAATCTCAAGCCTACTAACTGATCATATATATGGTCAATGAGTCGTCTTATTTCTTCTTGAGTGCTTTCTTTTATGGAAATTTCTCCTATTCGATCCATCTGGATGACCGCAAACAAGCGGATTAAATGAACTGCTTTAGGATCGACATGTAACCTTCTTGAATCTTCAATAAAATGTTCTGAACAAAGAATCCCATGGAATTTATCCGAATAATCGAAAGTACCCCTTGTCTTGCCGCACACACTACAAGATCTCAGATTAGGCATGACACCAAAAAACTCTAAAAATTTCACTTCTAATATATTTGAAATAACTTCATTTTCATATCCTTCGTCAATTAAGTGGAGCCCTTCTATCAATAAATCATACATTTTATAGTTAGGAGTGTGATCTTCGATAGCCGCATCCGCTAATGCACTAAGATATGTTGCATAAGCGTTATTAAAAATATCAAGCTGCAAATCTCTTTTTGGCTCAATATTTTTAGCACCCCTTAAGAAACTGAGGCCATTTGAACGGATATCTGCTATAAATGTTGCAATCGTAAAGGGTTGAATGGCTTGATAAAGTTCTCCTTGTGGTCGTTTTGATCCTCGAACAAAAAACATAATTTTACCGAGTTTTTTTGTGAATATTTTAACTAAAAAGTCTCGTTCACGATGTTTTCGCCGATACAAAACAATGCCTTCGACTTCTTCTAAATGTGCCATAGTCAACTTCCTTTATCTTAAAAGAGTTTACTCTTCATCTTTGTAACCAAATCGACTTAGATCACGGGGCGTATCTCGCCAGTCATCTTCTACTTTTACCCATAATTCTAAATAAATTTTGCTTCCTAATAATGCTTCGATATCTTTTCGAGCTCGAGTCCCAATTTCTTTTAACATGCTTCCTTGCTTACCAATAATAATGCCTTTTTGACTACTTCGTTCTACAGCTATGGTTGCTTGGATTTCAATTAAATGGTCGTCCACGCGTTCCATACTTTCCGTCATCACAGCCACCGAATGAGGAATTTCTTCTCGGGTCAATTCTAAGACTTTTTCACGAATCAATTCTTGCACAATAAAATACTCTGGGTGATCGGAAATTTGATCACTCGGATAATACTGTGGACCTTCTTCAAGATAACTAGTGATTACACTTAATAACCGGTCTACATTATTGCCTTCAATAGCAGAGACAGGAACAATTTCAGCAAATTCCATCTCATTTTGGTAGCCTTCTATAATCGGTAGCAACTCATCTGGATGGACTTTATCAATTTGGTTCAGCACTAAAAAGACGGGAGAATGGATATTTTTTAAACGTTCCATAATAAACCGGTCGCCTGGTCCCATTTTTTCTGATACATTCACCATAAATAAAACAAGGTCTACTTCATTGAATGTACTTAATGCAGATTCAACCATATACTGTCCTAGTTGATGCTTGGGTTTATGTATCCCTGGAGTATCAATAAAGACGATTTGCTCTTCATCTGTTGTGTAAATGCCTTGGATTTTGTTTCTTGTCGTTTGTGCTTTGTCACTTGTAATCGTAATTTTTTCTCCAATAATTTGGTTAAGCAATGTAGATTTTCCTACATTTGGTCTTCCAACTATAGCAACAAAACCAGATTTAAAATTTTCATTATTCATCATTTAAATATCCATATCCTTTGCTTGAAATGCTCCTGGTAACAGTTCTGCAACTGTCATTTCAGAAGTGTCGCCTTTTGTATTCGTTAAAATCACAGGCATGTCTGGTTCGCAAAATTCCACAATCACTTGTCGGCAGGCGCCACATGGAGAAATTGGACCTTCTGTGCCACCAGTGACTAATAATTTAGCAAACTCACGATTTCCTTCAGATACCGCTTTGAAAAACGCCGTGCGTTCTGCACAAATAGACAATGGGTAGGAAGCATTTTCTATATTGCATCCAGTATAAATCTTGCCTTCTTTAGTTAATAAAGCTGCGCCTACTGGAAATTTTGAATAGGGAACATATGAAAAGTCTAGCATGTTATTTGCTTTTTCTCTTAAAACCTCATCAGAACTTTTTTTCATATAACCACTCCTAATTTAATATTTGACACACTGTTTGAAATTAATTCAAATTAAATAACAACAACAGCTTAGGCAATAAAATAATTGCACCAATTAAGACAGAAAAGATAGATGTAAATAAAACAGCTGCTGCAGCCATATCTTTTATTTTTTTCGCTAATGGATGATAATCAGGAGAAACCAAATCAATAGTATTTTCAACGACGGTATTCCATATCTCCATCACTAAAACCAAAAAACAAACTAACAAAATCCAAAGCCACTCGCTTTTGGATAAGGATAAAAATAAAGACACAAATAGAACTGCTAAAGATGACAGGACATGAAATCGCATATTTCTTTCTTCTTGAAAGACGGTACAAACACCTTGAAACGCATAACGAAAGGAATCAAAAAAAGTCCGATTTTTATAAGGTCTATTTTTACTATTTCTATCTCTCAAGCCCATTCTCCTCCAAAATCTTCTCTTGAAGGGAGAACATAACTTTTTCTTCTTCATCCGTTTGATGATCGAAGCCGTTTAAATGCAAGAAGCCATGCACGGTTAAAAAACCTAACTCTCTTTCAAAAGAATGGCCATAGTCCTTCGCTTGTTCTTCAGTTTTGTCAATTGAGATAAAGATGTCTCCTAATAAACGAGGGAAGTGATTCTCTTGTTCGGCAAACTCTTCCTCAAAAAACACTTCAAAATCCTCGTCATCTCCATCTTCTATAGCAAAGCTTATAACATCTGTAGTTTGGTCAATCGACCGATACTCTCGATTAATCTCTTGAATTTTATCATTATCGACTATTGTGATTGAAACTTCAAAGTTTTGGTCTAACTCTAATTCATTCGCAGTAGCCAAGATTAACTTCTCAATCAAGTCTAAATGTTGTTGCTTTACACGCTCAGTTTCATCGTATAATGCAAGATCCAACTTTGTCACATCCAGTCATTTTTAATATACTATTTTTTATTCTTTTCTTTCTCAGCTTTTTCTTGGGTTTCATATGCATTGATTACTTTGGATACCAAAGGATGCCTGATGACATCTTCAGAAGAGAAATTGACCATACCTATTCCATCCACATTGTTTAAGGTGCGTTGTCCATGAATTAATCCACTCGCAGTACCTCTTGGTAAATCAATTTGAGTGACATCTCCATTTATAATCATTTTAGAACCAAAACCTAAACGTGTAATAAACATCTTCATTTGTTGAATGGTTGTATTTTGTGCTTCATCAAGAATCACAAAAGCATCATCTAAAGTACGTCCGCGCATATATGCTAAAGGAGCTATTTCAATTGTTTCTCTTTCCATAAGTCTTCCTGTATGCTCTACTCCCAAAATGGTGTATAAAGAATCATATAACGGTCTTAAATAAGGATCTACTTTCTCTTTTAGATCTCCTGGTAAAAATCCTAAATTCTCTCCAGCCTCAACAGCCGGACGAGTAAGAATGATTCGTTTAACTTCACCTTTACGTAATGCAGACACTGCCATAGCAACAGCCAAGAAAGTTTTACCCGTACCCGCTGGCCCTACTCCAAATACAATGTCATTCTTTTTAACCGCTTGAACATATTTGCTTTGCCCTACATTTTTAACACGTATCGGTCTGCCATTATAATCTCGGGTTATTTCTTTTTCATACATACGTATAAATTGATCAAGCTGCCCATTTTTTGAAAGACGAATGGCATTTATAATATCCATCGGTTGTATTGAAATTTTTTTCTCACTTAACTGTTCCAACTCAGCAAGGATCTCACCCATTTGTAATACGGCATCTTCCGTACCATTGATAATGAGTTGTCGACCTCTGGTATTTAACGTCACTCCCAGTTCCTCTTCAAAACTGGATAAATTATCGTTTTGTGGTCCGAATATCGCCATAGCCTGTTCATCGCTTTGCATGGTTCGGATGGATTGCGTCAATTCATTGGACAAAGATTCATGCACCCTTTCTCATGTACTTTTATTATTGTAAACAGATTTTATCATATATTTATCCTATTCGCTATGCAAGTTCTTAATCTCTAAGGTTTTACAGGCCTCGACTTGGCAAAGTGTCAATGAGAGAATAAAACTAAAGCATCTTCTTTTCATCAAAAAGACAATGAAAAATCATATAAATGCCTGATTTTCATTGTCTTTATATTCTATTATATTTTTGATGTTTTAGATGCATTAATTGGTGCTTTAGAAGAATTAATTGGATAGTTCTTCTTTTACGAATTGGTTAATTTTGCTTCCATCTGCACGTCCTGCGACTTTAGGCATAATAGTACTCATCACTTTACCCATATCTTTCATGGACTCTGCTCCAACTTCATCAATGGTTTCATTAACAATTTCTCGTATTTCATCATCAGATAATTGTTCCGGTAAATATTTTTCTACAACCTCTAATTCTTGTTCAAGATTCGTAATTAAGTCGCCTCTACCAGCCTTTTCGAATTCTTCATAAGAATCCATACGTTGTTTCTTTTCTCGAGAGACAACTGCAATTTCTTCATCGGGTGTTAACTCTCGACCCTTCGCAATTTCTTCGTTTTGTATGGCTGATTTAATCATTCGGATTGTAGTTAAACGCTCTTTTTCTTTTGCTTTCATAGCTGCTTTCATATCTTCATTTAATTGATCTAAAATACTCATGACTTATTCACCTTCCATATGGTTTATGTAAAGAAAGCCCAACAATCGTGTACCGATTCGTTGGGCTGTCAGAATTATTAACGTCTTTTATTTCTTTTGTCTCTTTTACGAGCTTCCTCAGATTTTTTCTTGCGTTTTACACTAGGTTTCTCATAGTACTCTCTTTTTCGTGCTTCTCTTAAAGTACCAGTTTTAGAAACGGAACGTTTGAATCGACGAAGAGCATCTTCTAAAGACTCGCCATCTCTAATATTTGTTTTAGTCAACGTTCTTACCTCCCCTCATCAATGCGGGGGATGACAATGCTTGAATCATAATCACAGTTAGTCTTCCCTTACTCCAATCAGTGGTCTAAAGACTACTTATGGAATTTTATGTTTTCTGTTAATTGATTTCATTAACAGTCTTGTAACATTATAAACAAAAATGAATTTTAGGTCAATTAGTAATAGAGTTTTTTATTTTTATTTTTCATTTCAACAAATTGAGATTATATTTTATGAAACAACAGCTTCTTCTTTCATGCATTTTTCACAAATACCCAATAGCTCAAATCGGTGAGAAGTAACTTTAGCTTCTCCTATTTCTTCTTTAAAATAAGCAAGTGGACACATCGGCAATTCAATAGAGCTTCCACATTTTGTACAAATAAAATGGTGGTGGTGTTCATCAATTCCACAATTCGCTCGGAAAAATTTTTCCCCGTCAATTTCTGTTTCTTCTAATATATCTAATGTAGAAAAGGAATGTAAATTACGATAAATGGTATCTGGACTGATTCCTGGATAGGTACTTTCCAATTCCGCTTTTACTTCTTTGGCAGATAAATAACGATCTTCTTTATACATGACTTCAATCATTCGTACTCTGCGTTCTGTAACTTTTAATTCACTGTTTTCGAGAATATTTAACGCATCTTTTAGTAGTGGCATTATTTTCACCCTCATTTATAAATAGCATAAATAGCATTTCTTTTATGATTAAACTAACAATTTGCCCATAGTATACTTCAATTTAGAGGTTTTTTAAAGAAAATAACGTATCTTTTCAATTTCCCAAGATCCAGCATAAATCTTTCGTTTAGTAGCTATTTTAGATATAATGAGAATTGCTTTACAAGAATATGTACGAGAAGAAAGGATATACTATGTCCAAAGAAGCTAAATTAATCGCTTATGTTGTTTCTGACTCCATAGGCCAATCAGCTGTGAGTATTGCCAGAGCTGCACTCACGAAATTTCCAGGTTTACAATATACAATAAAAGACTATACCTTTATCACAGAGTACTCAGAAATTGATAAAATCATCAGAGAATTGAAAAATGAAGATGAAACGACAGTTATATTCCACACATTTGCTAATCAAGACATGGCTCAGTATCTAGAGTCTGAGGCCCAAGGTGTTTGTGACGAATGCTATGATATCTTAACTCCTATAGTTGACCGCGTGGGTGAAGTTACAGGTCTTAAATCAAATGCTTCTAACCAAGAACCTCAACCTAAATTAGATGA
>DATGSY010000082.1:0-3517 GCA_035302125.1 Atopostipes sp. | reverse complement strand
GAACTTGGAGCACCGGATCCGTATTACATTTTACCGATACTAGCTGCCTTATTTACATTAGCGAACAGTTTATTGATGTCTTATGGAAATCCAAACTCAAATTCCAATGCCATGACGTTCATTATGCCAGCGATGATTTTCTTCATTACGTTTAGAGTATCGAGTTCATTGGCTTTATACTTTGCGACATCCAACGCTACGCGTGCGATTATTACTTTAATCTTTAATAATCCATTTGTTAAACGTAGACGATTAGAAGAAAAAGAAGAAGAAGAACGTGAAAAAGAACGTCGCCGAAAACGTGCCATTAATAAAGCACGCAAAACAGGTCGAAGTGTAAGAAAATAAATTTTTTGATAAAATCATGATAGAGAAGAAATTGAAATGACAATTATAATCTATTGGAGGGTAGACTCGTGAATGACAAGTATATTGCGCAAGCCGCTACACAAGAAGAAGCGATCATTAAAGGTCTGAACGCTTTAGGGATTACCAAAGATGAAGCAAAAATTACAGTTGAAGAACCCGGTAAAAAAGGATTCTTAGGCATCGGTCAAAAAGATGCGGTTGTCATCGTTGAAAGAAAAGAAAAAGTAAACATCGTGGATGAGTTACTGAACAATGAGCTGAATATCGAACGTGACAGCAGCCGTAAAGATGTGGAGAAAAGAAATCAAACCGATACGGCAGAAGATGTCAAAAAAGAAGAAAAGCTTGAAGATGCCGCTTATGCGACAGAAGAATTTGATGATCACAAAAAAGCGGAAGCTGAAGCTCAAGAGTCCGAGATGGATAAAGAAGAATTTACCGAGGGTCGTGACCCAGCAGAAGTAGAGATTATTGAAGAAGATGACGCTGTTACCGTCTCTAAAGAAGAGAAAACAGAAGAATCTGAAGAAGAATCAGAAGAAGAAAAGCAAGAACGTATTGAAAAAGACGACCAAGAAGCCGTAGAGGATGTTCGTCAGTATTTGGAAGATATTATCTTAGCGATGGATATTCCAGATGTTGAAGTTTATACGAGCCGCGTCGATAACAATGTGAAATACGATATTGAAACTGAAAATGCGGGCTTAGTCATTGGTCGACACGGAAAAGTGTTGAATGGTTTGCAGACGTTAGCTCAAAACCATATGCATCAATTGGCCCACAGTAAGTTGAATGTTCGTGTGGATGCTGAGAAGTATCGAGAGCGTCGCCGCAATACGGTTGAGACGTTGGCTGAAAGAACAGCCGACAAAGCGTTAAAAACAAAACGCAAAGTAAAGTTAGACCCAATGCCGGCACATGAAAGAAAAGCGATTCACCGTTATTTAAACAATAACCCAAGAGTAAAAACGTATTCTGAAGGACGCGAACCAAAGCGCTATTTGGTGGTTGAACCGGCAGAAAATTAAAAGATCTAAAACATTTCCCATTTTGCCTAAACAATTTTTGATTGTTTGGCAAGATGGGATTTTTTATTAAGTGAGAGGTTTTTTAAGAATGAATATGTCCTATCGAGACAAGTGGGGGTTAAAATATCGTCCACTTGTCTCGATAACGGCTCTACCCAGACAAGTGAGCATGGTAATGTGTTCCACTTGTCTCGATAACGGCTCTACCCAGACAAGTGAGTATGGAAATGTGTTCCACTTGTCTCGATAACCGCTCTATCCTCCCAAGTGAATGTGAAAAAGATGCCCACTTGTTAGGGTATCGGCTCTATTCTCTTAAGTAAGTGTTCAACGCACTCAACTTGTCCTCTGAGATGTTTTACAGCTCAATCCTGGACATGCTATATAAAAGCGCCACTCCGAAATCAAGATGGACTGTAATTTCTATTCAAAAAAGAGTATGATTAGGGGCAGAAATTGATATTTGAAAGTGTGAGGGTTAAATGAGTATGGAAAAAGTGATTCGTTATGTCAATACAAATCGAGGAGATGGCCGCAAGGAAAGTTTAGATCGCTTATATCGCTTGCTGGAGAGATTAGGAAATCCCCACAAAAATTTATCCTACATTCATGTCACAGGGACGAATGGGAAAGGCTCAACATCCGCCTTGTTCCAGTCGGTCTTAAGAGAAGCCGGTTTAAAAGTAGGGATTTTCACGTCTCCACATTTAGAAGTGGTGAATGAGCGGATTCGAATCGACAATGAGTTTATTGCGGATGCAGATTTCATTCGCATCGTGAACGAAATTGAACCCACAATTTTAGCCCTTGAAGCCGAGTTAAATGAGAAATTTTATGCTTTTGAATTGCTGACGACCGTTGCTTTTCTTTATTTCCAAGAACAACAGCCAGATATTGTTGTCCTGGAAGCTGGCATCGGGGGACGGTTGGACTCCACGAATGTCATTGAAGACCCAGAAGTTGCTATTGTGACTTCTATAGGTCTCGATCATGTGAAAGTTTTAGGAGATTCTAAAGAAGCGATTATGCAAGAAAAAGTTCGAATTCTAAAAGAAAATGGGCATTTAATTATTGGTCCTGTAGAAGACCATCTGAAAAACATTGCCAAAGACTGGGCCAAAACGGTCAATGGACATGTAACGTTTATCGAAACGGATGATATCGAGGTACTCTTAACCACAAAAGAACGCCAGAAATTTAACTACAAACAATGGAAAGAAGTTGAATTGTCCTTTTTAGGTCTGCATCAAGTTGAAAATGCCTGTGTCGTTTTAGAAGCCTGTGAAGTCCTGAAGGAAAAAGATTGGCCTTTAAGCGATAAAGTCATTTACCGAGGACTACAAAAAGCGACCTGGCCGGGTCGTTTTGAAAAAATCCTAGATGAACCACTCTTTTATATTGATGGGGCGCACAACCAAGCCAGTGTCACTCGACTCGTCGAAACACTCGAAAGCATTTTTCCTGGACAAAACTTCCATTTTGTCATCGGGATGATGAAAGATAAAAATTACCAAACGATGATCCAACAAGTCCTCCCTCTAGCCAAAGAATTCTTAGTCATTTCACCCGATCCTTATCGAGGATTTGATGTCTCCACCGTCGTCAATGACTTAAACAGCAAAGGGTATAAAGCGACTGGCTTTTTTGAAGCCGAAGATGTCCTTGAATATATAAAAGAAGAGATTCCAAAAGAAGACATAGTTATTCAGTTTGGTTCTTTGTATTTGGTTGGAGCGATTAAAACAGAAATGAAACGATAAACTGCGAGGAAATACTCAAACATATTAGGTGCCTTTCCTATTCTCACCGTGTTAATATGGGTTCACGAAGAGAAAAGGAAAGGAAGATTGAACGATGTTAGAATGGATTAAAAAGATTCCCGCTGGTACATTTTTAGTGCCTATGTTAGTCAGTGCCTTTCTATATACTTTTTGGCCGAACCTATTTCAAATTGGTGGTTTGACGGAACACATCTTTGGTGGTGCCGGTACGAATGCCCTGATCGGTGCGATCTGTTTTTGTTCAGGAACAGGAATTGATCTTCGAAAGATTGGGTACGCATTAAAGCGTCAAGGTATTTTATTGGTTGTTAAATTCGTTATAGGGGTTGCGGCAAGTCT
>DATGSY010000081.1:0-2441 GCA_035302125.1 Atopostipes sp. | reverse complement strand
AAATGATATTGACATGGTTGAATATGCCGGTTTAGGCGTCGCCATGGGGAATGCGATTCCCGAAGTGAAGAATGTTGCGGATGTTGTGACAGACACGGTAGATGAGTTTGGAGTAGCAACAGCCATTAACCGTTATTTCTTTGGGGAAATGTAATTTTTAAATTATTGATTAGAGATGAGAGGATGCAGCGAAAAAGCTGCATCCTTTTTTTTGTTTTAAGGGGACTGTTTTTCAGATTGAAAGAACTAGTTGAGTTTAACGGGAGGGCCTTCTAGTCTGAAATTTGGTTTCGGGTTAGCGGGAGCGTCCTCCTAGTCTGAAATTTGGTTTCGGGTTAGCGGGAGCATAAAAAACAAAAATCCCGCTATTCAAGAGAATTTACAGGATGCTGTTTCTCTCAATTTGCAGGATTATGATTAAAAATTCAATTATTTAGTCATTTTGATAATTAATGGTTGAGTACTTTTTAAATATGGTTTGTAGTTGTCGGTTTTGTGTAATCCAATAGATGATCATAAAACGAATCGGTCCCATGATCAAATTTTGTGGAATTCTCGTCGCTAATAAGACAGAAATTGGCGTTTGATACAAAAGATTTAACCACAAGGTATTTAACACCAAATTCGTAAAGACCGAATTCAATAAGACGGCCCAAAAGACTTGCGTCCAACGAATCTTTTCACGATGCAAAAACCAACCGTAAACAAAACTGCCTACAAACGCTGTAAGGGTAAAGCCGATAAAAAACTGGCCTTGAACACCGAATAAAAAGGACTTCAATAAATCGCCTCCGGCTGCTGCAAATCCAGCCACCCACGGACCATACATAATTCCTATAATCGCATTGATAATAAATCCAAACGTCAAGCGGTTAGAGGGTCCTATGAAAATAGAGACTTGTGAAAGAGCCAAATCGAGGGCAATCAATACCCCTAATATCGCTATCTGCAGGACTGAAAACGTAAATTTTCTATTCTTACTCATTTTGAACTCTCCTATAGTTAGATTAAGAGTCCACTTTAAAAGCTTAAGCGGATGCAAGATGCAATCGCAAATCCTTTTCGTCTAACGGCAACATCCCATCCGCTAGCACTTCACGCTACATCTTTACTCTTGAGCACAGAGTGTATTATAAGAAAAGAACGTCTTAATTTCAACCATTCATGAAATGACTAAGGGATTAGCAATCAATAAAGCCTTCTTCCGTTACTAAATAATTGACGGGAATATCATAAGACTCGATTGGAAAAGTATCAATAATTTGATTGGAATGTAACAAAGAAACAGTTGGATGAATAAAGTCCGTTAAAAAGCGGTCATAATAGCCGCCACCAAAGCCAATACGGTAGCCATTTTTGGTAAAAGCCAAGCCAGGAACAATCAATAAATCAATCGCATCTTTATCGACCGGTTTTGTTTGTTCCGTATCGGGTTCTTCTAAGTTAAAAGGCCCTTTCACTGTTTGAGATAAGTCAGTTATTTCATAAAAGATAAGTTCTTTTGTATCAGGTATGGTTTTTGGAATGACCACATTTCGTCCTTCTTCAAACGCTCTTTTTACAATCTCTCTCGTATCCCATTCGATTTCCATCGATAAATGAACACCGATGGTCTGTGCATCTCGCCAGACATTTGACTGGAATAAATGGTTTTGTATTTGTTTAGAGATTTCTTCTCGTTCTTGTTCATCAATTTTTGAGAGGGATAGCTGCATCGATTTTCTAGCGATCTCTTTTTCTTCGTTCACTCGAATCTCCTCATTTCTCTTGGTACTCGTCAACATCCTTTAAAAGGTATCCTTAGCGACGGTTTGTTAATGCAGAATTTCAAGGGCTTCGTCTTTCAAATGACGGGTTCTTTTCAATGTAGCGGCGTAAACCTCTTCCACTTCATTGGTTAACTTCATTTTCTGGTCTTCATTTTTTATCAATTTGATGTTGACCATACAGTTAATTTTTGCACTTTCAACGGTGGCTTCCGTAAAGAATAATCCTACAGCAATATCATCGACTATGGTGCCGCGAACCTTTAATTCTAATAATTCTTCAAATAAATCCAATACTTGGTCCATCTTCTTCAAAATATCTTGAGGCGGCTTGGCGGCCTCTTCTAAACCTTGATCAATCTTTTCCCGACGGTAAGCTTTTTCTTCTGCTGTATCTTTTGGCAATTTAAATAAATTTAAAACGGGTTCAAAAGCGTCGGCATCAATTTCAGCGAGATCTAATAATTCTTCAGTAAAGACTTCGGCTTTTCGAATCGCTGCTTGAATTTGTTCTTCGTGGTCCGCGTACTTTTCTTTCCCCGCTTGAAGCTCAAATACAAATTGAGCCAGGCTTGCCGCAAAGGCTCCTACAACACTTGCGGCGCTTCCTCCACCATATTTTCCGTCTTTGGAAGCTAATTCCTTCGTCCATTCAATGACCGTTTTATTTTTCAT
>DATGSY010000080.1:0-3728 GCA_035302125.1 Atopostipes sp. | reverse complement strand
AAAGAGGACATGCCTCTACCTATTGTCTGCATTCGCCTTCCGGTCTTATCCATGTTTTCACTTAAAGTGTTCCATGGATTGGTTTGCCGCTCTATTTCTCTGGTTACATTCTTTAAGGCGTTTTCTGTCTTATTCATTTCAGCTACTGCTTTTTGATATTCGGAATTTGCTCTTTGTGTAGCAGCAGCATTTTCCCCTTGTTCAGCTTTATTTTCTTCATATCTACGCTTTAAAATTGCTACCTGTTCCTGCTGTGTTCTAAAAGTACGGTTAAGGACATCGGATTTATTTCTAAGCTCATCAAGCCCCCTGGCAAACCCTGTACCGGAGGAAGTAACCGCTCTTTGCTCGTTTTTTAATCCTTTTAATTCACGGTTCACGCTTGCTAGTGAGCGTTCAAACTGTGCAGAGTCCATAGATATTCGTGTGCGGAGATTGCCTACATCAGCCATTTACTCACCTCTTTTCTTTACCACACTTGATCAATGTAAACTCTTTGATCTTCTTTTTCGGAATACAAATCCAAATAAAAATGGATGTCCATCTCATCTATGTCATTGAGAGTCCATCCATTTTTCATTAGCTGCTTATATATTTTTTTAAGATATTGTAATTTTTCTTTTGCTTTACGTTTAAAGGAAGCCTTTAACTCTTCTATTTCTTCCTTAGTTAAGACTTCCCCTGATCGTTTCCCTCATTCTCTTCCTTTAGTTCCTCAGGAGTCTTTCCGGTTCTGACATAAACAAAAACATCGGTTATAGTGGATATTAGTTCATGAGAAGGAATACCATCATAAAATTCATCTACTGTGAACTGATTACCAAATACATCACATACAAATCCAATTAATTCATCAGTTTGATCTAAATCAACATTGGAGTAGTCTATTGTCTGATCGTATTCAAGTATTTTTCTATGATGTCGTCCAGATACAAAAGGAGCCGTATAAATCGACTCCTCCAGTTTATCTTTATTTTGTTTATATAAAGTTAGCTTCATTAACCTTCTGCTCCCCCCTCACCATTGCCTGGTTCTGGTTCCGGAACTGAATCAAAAAACGTGTCAAAGAATCCTTGATCAATGTCTTCATCATCCGAATTATATTTTTTCCGTTCCCAGCCGTCGGACAAGCGAGGGATTGCTTCACCGTTTAGGGTCGGCGTGGCAAAGGTCGGTGTGTCCTGTTTGGTTTCAAGCGATTCTTCTGCCGGGTCAAACTGCACTTTATAAATCACATCATAACGATATGCACCGTTTGCTTTTTCTGCACGATACATCAAAGCGACATCCGCCGGCCTGTTGTTCGCCCCTTCTAATACTCCGCCGTCTGATGCTACAGTTGCACCCAACACATCAACTTGTGCCTCTTTAGTTAAGTCTGTTAAACCTACTGCAACGGTTGTAGTACCTTTAGAACTTGCTGTCGCAACCACCCTGTCATCACCGCGTAAGTTAGCACGGTTATAAGTTGGTGTATAAGTCAATGTCATAGCAGGCGAAAACTTCTTAGGTGTGCCGTAAACTGTTCCTGATTCGTCATCACTTTCGATTACTGCATAATAAATGTCTCTTAAGCCAATTGTAGCCATTATTTTTCCTCCTTTGTAATCCAAAACCTCAATACGCAATGGAATAACTTTGTATCTTCTTCAAACGTTTCATGTTCAAAACTCTTCTTGAATCCTGCTTGTTTCATTATCTGCTTGATCTGATTCGCTACACCTCTAGGATCATATGGTGTGAACAGATCCACTTGTATATAATGAGTGGAATAAACTTCACCATCATCAGCCTGAAAATCAACTTGCGGCAAATAAAAAAAGCGAATATATTCTGATTCGCTTCCTGTGTACTCCTGATATGCAACTGGTTTGCTTGTCTGTTTTAACAAGTCCCTTATTAAATCTGTCATCACATCAACCCTAACACTTGACGTAAACTGTCAGCCATCGCTCTTTCTATTTGACCTTTACTACGATTGAATGCGGGCCCCATGAAAGGTTGAGCGCGCATTTTGGACGTCCCCATTTCCAAGAAAAAACCATAATACGCTTGACCTTGTTGGTCTACATATACATAAACCTCTCCATTTTCAACATCGGAAATTTCTATATGGTCTTTTAAATTACCGGTTCTCACCCTGACCTGTCCCTTTGTTGCTTTCTGCATTACTTCAGCACCAGCAACCAAAGCTTTTTCCTCATTCTGCTTTACATCATAACCCATTTTCTCTAATTGCTGTGTCAATTCATCTAACCCTTCTATTTCAAGGTCCATTACGTCACCGCCTTTAAGACGATCAGCATTTCCTTTTTTAAACCATCGACATCCTCAATGGATTCAATCTCATGCTCTTTGTCTCTCCACATTGCGATAAGCTGTTTCGGTCGCTCCATATCAGATAACTTTTTCTGGTAGCGAATAGTAAAATCCCGATTATGCTCCATTTGTGATTGAGCTGCAATAAATCGTGTGGATCCTTTTAAAGTTTTCAACCTTCCCCAGGCTTTCGTATATACTGTTGGTTCTGCATCAGGATTCGGATAAGCTCCATCCTGTTTTGGCGGTTGCATAAATATTAATCTTTGATTAAATTCTCCTGCATTCATTTGTTATCACCTTCCGGATAGCAATACCTCAGTTGCTGAATTATTCCTTCAAATGAATGCGGAATAGAGTAAGAAGCGTTTCCGATTCTTGCAAGTTCCCGATTATCATACCAATGACCAACCAATACAGTTATAGCCATTTTGAAAAGTTCGTTTTCATTATCGATCTTTCCTACGCCGTTTTTAATATACATTTTTGCCCTGGTAATAAAGTTTTCCAGCATTTGATCATCTTCATCATGGTCTATGCGTAAAAACTGCTTAATTTCTTCTAACTCCATAACACCACCTCATAAAAAGGAGAGAGGATTAACTCTCTCCATCAGATTTCTTTTTCTTTGTTGAGGCTTTCTTTTTAGTTGTTTCTGCTTTAGGTTTTTCCTGTTGCATACTCATTGTTTCAATTTGTGATTGCGGCATAATTCCGCTTTTACGGACGACAGATACAGTTTGTCCTTCTTCTGCCGAGTGGGTCGTAAAACCAATATAACTGCCATCCTCCGGGCGATAATCTTTGACCCTGCCATCTTCAGCACACTGAACTAAAGTGCCAGCCGGCAGAAATTGAGCTGCTTCAACTGTCCAAATTGGATTATTTTTAATCGTCACTGTGGTTTCGGTTCCTCCTTCCAAATCGCCAGTTGAAACAAGATCGGGAATTTCCCCTAATTGACCCGTTTGTAAATAAATAGTGTTGAGATCACGGTCGCCAACGCTCCCTAATCCTGCTAAATTAATTAACCGATTTGCAGGGATATTCTCTATAACCTTAGCTGTAAATTGTGTCATTATCCTTCTACACCTCCGTTACTTCCGTCAAGAGTAAACTCACCATACACAACAGCTTCATCGTCCCAAGTCTTAACATCTTCACGCTCAATCACACGCATGTTGGTAGTGTTGCGGCGGAATGCGTCGTCACCCACATCTGTTGTCTTAATAGAGTAAGTTTGGCGGTCGAATAGGATAACAGCTTCTTTCAAATCACCGATAATGACTGGTGCTTTTCCGTCTGCCGCGCTAAAGAAACGATTAGAGATGACCACAACTGGTTTACCTGCAAGTAGTTTCTGTGTCGGGTTAGTTGGATTCGGTTGCAATACATAAGTTCCGTCTTCA
>DATGSY010000079.1:0-2816 GCA_035302125.1 Atopostipes sp. | reverse complement strand
TTTTAGACATAGTATTTTCGATTTATTTGAGGGGCTATAGGTTGTCTGAAAACGATGCCATTGGTAGGGTGAAAGTAGAAAAAATAAGGAGAAATAGAAAATGAAAGACTACTTAGGTTATGACGATACGGTGGCAGTTGTTACAGGGGCCGCTTCAGGAATTGGTGAAGCAACGGCAGAAATGTTAGTTGAACTAGGAGCGAAAGTATACGCCTTGGATGTCGTAAAAGTAGAAGTGAAAGGCATCGAGCGATTCATTAAAACCGATCTCTCGGACAAAGACTCCATTGACGCGGCATTTGAAGGTATTCCAGATGAAATCGACTCATTCTTTGGAATTGCAGGTGTCTCCGGACAAAGCACCGATTTCGATACAACGATGAAAATTAACTATGTAGCAAATAAATACATTTCAGAAAAATACTTAAGCGAGCGGGTTAAGGAAGAAGGTGCCGTGAACTTTGTAACTTCTGCAGCAGGACTCGGCTGGGAGAAAGAAGAAAACAAAGAAGAATACCTACCCATTGTCGAAACGGATGGTTGGGAAGAAACCGTAGAGGCAATCGAACAGCTGGATTTTGAAGAAAGAGATGGACCAAACGCTTATAACTTTTCAAAACGAGTGATGAACTATTACGTTTCAACATTAGTTGCAGAACTGGGCGAGTCAAAACAAATCCGTGTGAATGCCGTTTTACCAGCACCAACAAATTCAGGCTTAATCGATGACTTTGCGAAGTCAGCTAGTCAATTTTCTGGTGGACAAGATGGTATGGAAGCCTTAAGCACAACAGCCGGTTTTGCAGGTCGAATCGCAGAATCCAAAGAAATTGCTGGACCACTAGTCTTCTTAAACAGTGATCTGGCTTCATTCGTCTCAGGTGTCCATCTCGATGTCGACTACGGTCAAAACAACCAAGCGAAAGCGGGTGTCGGAGACGCATCCGAACTGTCAGCACTCGTACAAAATACCCAATTCCTTGAGGTTAACAATGAATTGACGGAAGAAAATCTAACGCTCACATAAATCTTATTCAAAGCTCCCTATCCTTAGATTGAAATGACTTAAAATCGATTTGTGAGGAGTTTTGCATTTAATACCGCTCATTTTAAACGCAAATATGAATGATTAACGAATAATCGACTAAAAAGGGATGAAATCATTCCAAATGGCGGCGATTAAAGTTATAATAAGGGTAAGAAAATCCTTGATCTGATAGACAAAGAACAATACAAAAAGGATGTAGCCGATACTTTACTTTTTTCTAAAATAGGCTACAATTAGAGTTGATACCATATTACCAGAAACATCAGATGAAGGAATGAGGTGTAAGCAATGGAAATTGAACATATTAATGACGATACCATCCGTGTTCGAATCGAAAATGCTGATTTAGAAGCACGCGGGTATACGTTCTTAGATTTATTAGGGAACCAAAAACAAATCGAATCCTTCTTCTACAGCATTTTGGAAGAGGTCGATATTGATGATGAATTCCAAGAATCTGATGCAGTGACTTTTCAAGTGATGCCAAGCCGGAACGGATTAGAATTATTTATTAGTAAAAACGCAGACATTCATGAAAATTTCTTATCAGGCGCAGATTTTAATGATTATGACAGCTCGAACTCAAACCGCGATTACAGTCGCTTTGAGAACAATAATCGGAAATCAAACGAAAAGCAATCAGATGAAGACGACATGTACCACTCTTACGAATCAGAATCAGACAGTTTTGAATTTGTGGTGGAATTTAAATTCTTCGAACAAATCATTCAACTCGCAAGAGTGTTCAAGTCAGATACGGGACTTTCGAGCTTATACCAATTTGACGGGAAGTACTATCTTGAATTCTTCTTAATCAATGATGAGTTCTCGCTACGCACGCCGCATGAAGACCGAGCTATCGTGCTTGAATACGGAGTAGAGAGTAACATCAATTCGGATGTTCTTTCAGAACACGGTAAGCTATTAATTGAAGATGTTGCATTAGAAACGATTGATCATCATTTCAATAAAAATTAAAACGGCAATAAAACCGCTAGAAATTATACGAAACACTCTCAAACGATGACAGCAATTTGAGAGCATAATTTCTGCGGTTTTTTTCGACCGCATTTTACAAAACGGAGGACTGCCATGGACATACAAGCCATCGTATTAGACATCGACGGCACACTGCTCACCAGCGACCGTAAAATTACCAAGAAAACCAAAGAAGCCCTTTTAACCGCCCAAGAAGCCGGCATCAAACTCTTGCTCGCTTCCGGCCGCTCCACATTCGGACTCGTGCCATTCGCTAAAGAACTCAATATGCAAAAGTATGGCGGTCTATTGATCGCAAACAACGGCGCAATGGTCACAGATGCGTCGGGCAACAAAATGCACTTAAACGAAACGATCCACCAAACACCAGTGAAAACATTGATCCAGCATATTCAATACTTTGATGCCCATGTCATGTTGATGGACCACAAAAAGCTACATACGATGAACGTCGAGCAAGCCGTGATCGAAACAGAAAAAGGACCGCTGAATGTCGTTATCGCAGAAAGTGAGGATTGCGGTTTAGAAATTGTAGAGCACGCCCACCTCAATGATTTCAATGAACCGGTCACTAAAATAACCATTGCGGCCAAGCCAACGAAACTGAGTGAAATGAGCAAAGAACTGATGGCGCCGATTGAACAAGAAGTCTCTCACGCGTTTACATCGCCACATTTCATTGAAATCATGAAGAAAGGTGTCGATAAAGCTTACGGCCTAGATGATGCTTTAGAAACCTTAGGCATTTCCAACAAACAGGCCATCGCCT
>DATGSY010000078.1:0-3914 GCA_035302125.1 Atopostipes sp. | reverse complement strand
AATTGATGTTGATCAGTTTCCGATGATTGACAATCCGCTTGTTGTGACGCGGTTTAACGAGCTACCGTTTAGCATTCAAGAGGTGCTTACGGTTACGGCTAAAGGAGTTCGTAACATGCCAGGAATTGCTTATCAACGGTGTAATCAGCAGTATATTAAATATGTTGGCAATGTTGGTCAAGAGATGGTCGAAGCTGTTTTTGCCTTTGATAATTATTTGCGAATACCCGTTACTTACATTACTCAAAACCCTTGGATGAATTCTAAACTTAACTTAGCTGGATTCATTAATTTTGGCTGGCGCGGTTGGGAAGGGGATATCCCAACTGTTATTTTAGAAAAGTGTACGAATTCACCTACGAGTAAGAAAACAATTGCTTATTTTGATGAAGCGGTTGCTCTCACTGACAATCGTCTTCGCCCGTTAACGAGTTATTACCACGAAGATCCGAGACCTGATAAGTTTGAAGGAAATGCGTTGACAGGGGTGCAGGTCTATATGGGTAATGATATTCCGTGGCTTACGGGTGGTGTGATCTTTACGGACTTTTTTCGAACAGACTCTGGGCCTCAAAGTAAAGGTGCTTTGGCTTATACCTTCCTAAGAAGAGACGGGAAGCAAAATGCCTTTCAAGAAATAAATGTCGATTATAATTTTGGTTCTGAATCAGCCTACTACGCTAGTTTGGGCACTAATTTGAATCAAACGAGGCTCTATTTAGGCGTTTATGGGTCAATGAACGTAACCGATTTTAACCAGGGTTCCGTTTATGAGATCGTTCCATGCTAGTCACGTTAAAATTTTATTTAAACGTTTGATGATTTTTAATGAGATTTCGACCCATAGCCAGCTGTAAAATAACGAGAATAAAAGAATGCTCCCTGTTGTTAATAGTGAGAATGAGCTAGAGGCAACGGGACCTAAAATTGGGAATTGAAAAATATAGAGGACGGTGACAATCCCTAACGTTAAAGCGAATGCCCCAGCAACAATTATACTCAGCCTCACTTTGAGGAAATGAAACGCCGCCCCGATACCAAGCGCCAGCAGCCCTGTCGTAAAAGGAAATATGATTAATTCAGTAGGCTGTATGACGACCAATAGCAAGATCGTCACAATATTCGCCATTACCCCAAACGGAATCGAAAAAAACCAACTTAATAAAATAGGTGCAGTAGCAAGCGGACTAATTAAATACCCAACCCCAGGCAAAAACCCACCAGCCGACTGTAAAATAGCAGCCATACATGGAAAAATTGAAACTAATACGAGCTTCATTGTTTTACTGTAGTTATCGAAAGTTTTTTGGAATAAATTAACCTCGTCAAAAACGGGTTTAAATAACACTTCTCCACCTCACTTTGTATGATTTCCATACATTATATTTAGAGGTGGGGTTTTTTATTAATCTGAAAGTGGATTGTGAGAGGTGGAAACGATATAAAGCCCAAATCTTGGTGGTTTCATAAGGGATTTGTCCCCGAGCCAGTCTCTCAAACCCAAATCATGAGGCTTTGTCTTGAGATTTGTCCCTGAGCCAGTCTCTCAAACCCAAATCAAGAGGCATTGTCTCGAGATTTGTCCCCGAGCCAGTCTCTCAAACCCAAATCACAAGACTTTGTTCCGAGATTTGTCCATGAAACCTTTTCTCAAGAAAAAGATTGCTGAATACGTGTAAATGTTTGTTTTTTAAAATTTTGTTTATGCAAAAAAGTACATCAAGCATTAATTATTCATAATAAATCCACCTGTTTTCCCCAATTTTTTTATAATTATTTGCCAAAACTCTTCCGATTCTTTTCTTACTATCAATAATTCTGCACCAATCATAGATAATGCTCGTGGTCATACGTTGATCTGGAAAAAGTAGCTTAAATTCCTCCGCACTACGAACTACAGCTTTAGATACAAGCTCCTGATATCCGCAATCATCACAAACACATATTTTCCCGGCAATACTTATAGAAAAAGAACTGCACTGAGAGCACGTTATTCCTTTTTGAAGTTGATCATAATTATAATCAGGTATTTGTGAATACGGAGAGTCAGTAATGTGTAACGAAAGTAGCTTTTTAGCTAATTGTTTATGTTTTTGATTTAGTGAAGATGCAGTTTTGTTCAGCTTATTTAACAGTGAATCAATTTGCGTTGGAAAAATAAACGGTACATTAAGTGGTGCTTGGTACAAGGTGAATCGGGGGTTAATGAAAACAACTGAGGCATCAATGTTAGAATTAAAACCTAGATTTAGGATTAATTGATGCAATAAATACTTACTTCTTTTGATTTGATGAAGCGGGTTGATGATTTCTTTTTTGTTTATGGTAAATAAACTATCAGCTTCGTATAAATAATCACCTTCGTAGTTCTTAATTTCAAAAATGTAGATTTTGTTAGAGGTAATAATTAGGGAGTCTATTTGAAATGTTGTGTTATTGAAATTGAGTAACAGGTCATTCAATATGATGCATTCACATTCGAGTTTTTCGATAAGTGAATCGAATAAAACTTCTCCATCGTATCCTCTTTCTAAAGCTTGGAAATACTGTTTTTGTTTAATGGATAGGTCCATTCGTGCTTCTAAAGCCTTCATGACTAGCAACTCTTTAGGTTTCGCACGTGTCTTAAGTACCATAGCAGAACTCCTTTCAAAGAATATTAAAAGAATAAACATGCGAAAATATATTACAAAATTAAGATAAAAATGTCAATTGTCCCTCTTAAAAATAATCACAGTCTTCAAAAGCAATCCAATCAAAGTAAAAATCCAATTAACATTCCAGCATATTTTAAAAAAACAAATCCATACTAACCGTAGAGGTGATGCTAAGTGAGAAAAAACCAAAACAGCCCTTTGCTCATAGTGCTTTCTTTAATATCCAGTATTTTCGGGTTAATTATTATTGTTTTGACTGTTTATCATGAAGTAACGGTTAAACAGAAGTTAAGGGAGATAATAGAGGGCCAATCTGACACTGAATAAACCGCTCATTCAACAGTGAAAATATGCTACTAGTATTGAGTAGTACCGCGATTTTTGTGACTGTAATTAATCGCAGTGTACTACTCTTTTTGTTTATTAGGGATGGTTAAATAAATATATTGAATATGGTATATTTGAGTTAAATTTACTAGCCTAACAATTGTCTTTTATGAGAAGGGAGGTTTCAATCTATGGTGAATGACATAGATTTAAAACATTTGACTCGCTGTGTAGAATTGGCAAAAACAGCCCTTGAAAAAGGGGATGAGCCTTTTGGTTCTGTGCTCGTTTCGGCGGATGGGGACGTACTTTTTGAAGATCACAATCACGTGGCAGGTGGGGATCATACGCAGCATCCAGAGTTTGCGATTGCGCGGTGGGCGGCGGAAAATATGACGCCTGAAGATAGAAGGCAGGCGACAGTTTATACATCGGGTGAACATTGCCCAATGTGTGCGGCCGCTCATGGATGGGTCGGTTTAGGTCGGATTGTTTACGCGAGCTCTTCAAAACAGCTAGCTGAGTGGATGAACGATATCGGCGCCCCTCCATCGCCTGTTAAAAATCTTCCTATTCAAGATGTGATTCGTGATGCAATAGTAGAGGGACCAGTCCCAGAGCTCGCAGAACAAGTCCGAAAGCTTCATTATCAGTTACATGAAAAGCGGCGTAAACGGAGTATGGATTAACGATAAAACGCGCACTCATATATGTAAAAATAAGCAATAAAATGCGTTGTATTACACATTTTATTGCTTATTATTTTTTCCGAAAAATGATTACGTTGAAGCAACTAAGCCGAACGTTTTACCTCTTTATTATAAACCCGCTCCCGAACAAAGAAATCAATTATTTTTTTAGTACTCGGTATGAAGAAATTAAGAACGAGTCCGCCAAAACAGACAGTCAATAACGTCCCAACGCCAATTG
>DATGSY010000077.1:0-5344 GCA_035302125.1 Atopostipes sp. | reverse complement strand
AAAAGTCACTGGGAGAAAAAATAGAGAGCAACACGAATTTTTCTATCAAAAAATTCTCTGAGAAAGTCATTGATCAAGAACTTGCACATAAATGGCATAAATCGACTTCCCCACAGATCATCATTAGAAACCTTCGAAATGGACAAGTGGTTCGCAGCGAACGGGATATTATTTTATTGGGAGATATCCGCCCCGGTGCGGTCCTTCGCTCTACTGGAAGCATCATTGTCATCGGGAATGTCCAAGGGACGGTCCATGCGGGTGCGAAAGGTGATGAAGAAGCAATTATAGTTGCTCCTTTTTTATACGATGCTCAAGTAAGGATAGGCGAACATGTTGAAATTATTGAAACGGATGAAAACATAGAATCAACAGATCAAAATGAAGCAAATCATGCAAGACATCAAGTCGTCTTTTTAAATGATCTACATGTGATCGAATTTGGAGAAGTAGAAGATTTAAGCCAGATTCGACCGGATTTTGCTAAGGATTTAGGAGGATTCGAAGAATGGCAAAAACAATTGTAATTACCTCTGGTAAAGGGGGAGTAGGAAAAACAACATCAACAGCGAATATTGGTACCGCCTTGGCTTTACAAGGAAAAAAAGTTTGTTTGATTGATATGGATATAGGTTTGCGTAACTTAGATGTTGTTTTAGGATTAGAGAACCGAATTATTTATGATGTTATCGACGTTGTCGAAGGACGTGCAAATGTCCATCAAGCATTAATTAAAGATAAACGTTTTGACGATCTTTTATTTTTATTACCTGCGGCACAACATGCAGATAAAAATGCAATTCACTCAGATCAAATGGTCGAAATTATTGAAGAGTTGGATGAATTTTATGATTACATACTCATCGATTCACCGGCTGGGATTGAACAAGGGTTTGAAAACTCAGTGGCAGCCGCTGATGCTGCAATTATTATTACAACTCCAGAAATTTCAGCGATTCGAGATGCTGACCGTATCGTCGGAATTCTAGAGCAAAGAGAAATTGAACCGCCGAAATTAGTCATCAACCGGATTCGTAAAGAAATGATGGATAGTGGAGATGTTATGGATGTGGAAGAAATTACCCGTCATCTTTCATTAGAATTATTAGGTATTATTTACGATGATGACGAAGTGGTCCGCACTTCCAATAAAGGAAAGCCTGTGGTATTGGACCCAGATTTTATTTCTAGTAAAGGGTATCGAAACATTGCAAGGCGTATCTTAGGTGAATCAGTCCCACTATTGACGATAAAAGAAGAGGAAGAAAAACTTCCCTTTTGGAAACGACTATTTAGTTTTGGAAGAAAAAGTTAAATACTCGACAAATTTTTGAGATAAGACATTTGAAAAGCAGCTGCTACTTTTTAAGTAGGGCTGTTTTTTTGATCGTATAAGGGATTATACAATCAAGGCTGGAATGATGTAGTCGGTCAACGTTTTATCACTAAGAATAGTGGGAGGGAAATAAAGACATGAAAAGAATATTCTCCACTTGATATTATGAAATTTATTTGAAGTGAAAATCAAAAAATAGGCATCCCTGAGTGCGTATCTTATTTTCGCACGCGCGAACAAGAGTCAACAGATTCGAACTCCATTTTTGCACTCAGGGCGAAAATCCTGTAGGTTCAATATGAAATTTCAAACCTACGAGCAACTTCTTGTGGTTGCTAATTACAATTCCGCAAGCACGAAGTCCTTTGAAGGTAGCTATCTCCACATAAGTCGCTACCCATTGGAAAAGGAAACGAAAACTTACCAGTTCATTTACAAACAACTTTATTTTGAAAACAGGATGATTGCCAATGCTTTGCGGTATAAGTAAACAATAAAAAAGCAGTGAGCTGAGGGTTGTCAGCTCACCACTTTTATCACTCGTTACGGGAGGCGTAAAACTTGTCCGACACGAATCAAGTGAATGTTTTTAATGTTATTTGCGGATGCAATTCTACTGACCGTTGTGTTATATCTTCGAGCAATGGCATAGAGTGTGTGCCACGTCTAACTGTGTAAGTTGTACCTGGTGTAGGAGCAGGTGTGCTAGGTTTTCTATTTAATAATTGAGAAAGCGTCACGAAACGGTAGCCTCGAGCTTTAATGGCTGGAATCATACGTTCTAATGCTCCCGGAGTACCTGAAGCACCAGCACCCGTATGCATTAAGACAATGGCTCCAGGGTGTAAGTTGTTCATTACACGGTTATAAATATCGGTTGCAGAGTTTCCGGTCCAGTCGATGGTATCTATAGACCAGTGGAAAGTATGCGTATAGCCAGCATCGCCAACTGTTCTTAAAACGGTTGAATTGGTTGCTCCATATGGCGCTCTAAAATAAGGTTTAGTTGATTTGCCTGTTAAATTTTTAATGATTGTTTCAGTTCTAGCCAGTTGATTTTTCATCTCACTTGTAGAGGTCCTTCTAAAATCTGGATGACTGTAAGAATGGTTCGCGATTTCATGCCCTGCAGTTGCAGTATTTCGAGTGAGTTGCGCATTATTTTGAGCGGCTTGTCCATTTAAAAAGAATGTCGCTTTTATATTATGCCTTTTTAAAACTTGCAGGAGTTTAGAATAATTTCCACTATGATAGCCATCATCGATGGTTATAGCTATGACTTTTTCTGAGGTATTTCCTTTATAAATGACTTTAGAGGGTGCGGCGAGTATCGGTGAAAATGTAGTAAGGAATATTAGTAGGGCAACTAGAGTAACCAAACCATTTTTTGTTATTCGCAGAAATGCTCTCATCTTAATCCCTCATCTCTATGCCAACAATCAGCAATATGTAATGAAATGATCAGCCGAGGGATTCCTAAAATATAAATAGATGTTTTTTATAGCTAAATTATATGCTATTTTTCAGTATAAGTAAATAAAGTGAGAGGGTGGATTAAAAGTTTTATTTTAGTAAAAAAAATCATTTTTTTGTAAGTTTTGATGGGATTAAGTAAATAGTGTTTGACCTCCATTTCAAACATTGGTATAATACTAGCGTTGTATTTGTGTAGCACCACATCTACAACCGCTCGTGTATAAGTAATAAGCGCATCGAATGCCACTTATAACGGCGAGTCTTAGATAAAATTTATAGGAGGTGCAGCAAACATGTACGCAATTATTAAAACTGGCGGGAAACAATTCACAGTAGAAGAAGGACAAGAACTTTACGTAGAATTATTACCGGGAGAAGCAGGCGACACTGTAACTTTTGACGAAGTATTGTTTGTTGGTGGAGACGACGCTAAAGTTGGTTCACCATTAGTTGATGGAGCTTCAGTAGAAGCGACTATCGAAAAACACGGTCGTGCGAAAAAAGTAACGACTTACCGTTACTTACGTCGTAAAGATTCTCACCGTAAACAAGGTCACCGTCAACCATATACAAAAGTGACGATCAATAAAATTAACGCATAAAGAGTGACTAGATTATGATTTATGCAACATTTAAAAAAGAAAATGATAAAATCAGAACTTTTTCACTTTCTGGTCATGCAGAGTCTGGTCCTTATGGGCATGATTTAGTCTGTGCAGCAGCATCAGCTTTAGCAATCGGGACAACGAACAATTTGAGCCGGATTGCAGGTGTTGAACCAGAAATAAAAGCAGATGAGGATGAAGGTGGATTTTTAGAAGTCGTATTGCCTCGTGAACTTGACGAAAAACAACAAGAACACGTACAAATACTCCTTCTTTCGCTTTATCATTCCTTGATGGATGTAGAAGAATCTTATGGAGATTTTATATCTGTATCAAACAATGGAAAAGTTAAATAAAAATTAGCTTACAAGTAATGGAGGTGCACCAATATGTTAAAAATGAACTTACAATTTTTCGCTACTAAAAAAGGTGGCGGATCTTCAGCTAACGGACGTGACTCACAATCAAAACGACTAGGCGCTAAAACAGGGGACGGCCAAGTTGTTACTGGTGGTTCAATCATCTTCCGCCAACGCGGAACTAAAATTTATCCAGGTACCAATGTTGGTCGTGGAGGAGACGATACATTATTTGCGAAAATTGATGGCGTCGTTAAATTTGAACGCCGTGGTAAAGGTAAAAAACAAGTCTCTGTTTACCCTGTAGCAAATTAAATATTGAACAAAATAGATCACATCTGGGTAAGAATACTACGGGTGTGATCTTTTTATTAAATGAGATATTCACAAGGATCACAAACAAAAGGTGTGAATAAAAGTGGAACCAACAGCAATGAATCTGTTTCACACATTAGATGACTCAACAAAAGAAATCAGAAAAGAATTGGAGATTCCATATTTAGAAGCTTTAATTCATAGTGCTGAGAATTTGATTGATCATGGAACGGTCTATAATGAAGGAAATTTATTATCTGAAGAAACTGTCCTTCAGTTAGAAAAAATGTATAAAGAAGTGGATTTGGATGACTTTGAACCTGAAACGATTCGTCAAGCGATGCAAATTGCATTGTTACGGGGAATGAAAGAGGACTTCGTTCAACCAAACCATCAAATGACACCCGATTCTTTGGGTTCTTTGATCGCGTACTTAATTGAGATTATCGCTGAGACGAAAGAAAACCTACATATTGTAGATTTATCCGTTGGAACAGCGAATCTTTTATTGACGGTTTCTCACTTCCTAAACCAAGTGCCCAATCGAAAAATTTCTTTATCTGGAGTAGATAATGATGAACTCATGTTATCATTAGCTTCCACCAATTCGGCCATTCAAAGAACACCAATCAACTTACTCTACCAAGATGCCTTAACGAATCTTTTGCTTCAACCAGCAGATATCATGGTTTCTGATTTACCCATCGGTTTTTATCCAGTGGATGAAACCATTAAAAACTTTGAAACTCGTTTTACTGAAAAAGACGAACGTTCTTACAGCCATTATCTTTTAATTGAACAAGCAATGAAATACTTAAAAGAAGATGGTTATGGTTTCTTCTTACTTCCGAGTAATATTTTCAATGACGAAAAAGTCTCTGTACTCGTCAATTATTTGCATGAAGTAGGCTATATCCAAGGGATTATTCAACTTCCAAAAGAAATATTCGCCAATGAGGAGTCTCGAAAATCAGTATTTGTTGTTCAAAAGAAGGGTAAAACAGCTAAACAAGCAAAAGAAGTATTGATGATTAATGCTCCAGATTTTAAAGATTTTGAAGCAATGAAGACTTTTTTAGGTGAAATTACGCAATGGAAAAAAGTAAATAAATGATTTAATATTAAACTATAACAAACCTTAAGGAGAATGAATAAATGTCTAAAACAATGGCGATAAATGCGGGTAGTTCAAGCTTAAAATGGACGCTTTACGAGATGCCAGCTGAAGAAGAATTGGCAAGTGGAATTGTAGA
>DATGSY010000076.1:0-6391 GCA_035302125.1 Atopostipes sp. | reverse complement strand
CGTATTGCTACTGTTCATAGCAATGGACGCTGTTTTATGGCGTTTATCTGAACGAGCAAGTGAAGACTTAAATTCTTACATATCCAATCTGAGTTATCGCATTAAACGAGGTGAACATGAAGAAATTATTAAGCTTCCAATCGGCATCGTTATTTATAATGAAGATAACGAGATTGAATGGTTAAGTCCTTATTTGCAATCAGGTTCAAAAGATGAGGAACCTTTGATAGGTAGAAAAATTGATGATGTATTTGAAGGAATCAACGAAGCCGTTGAAAAAGAAGATCCAGAATCAAGAATTATTTATTGGCATGATAATTATTACCGTGTTCGAGTAGAAGAAGATATCAATGTGATTTACTTTGAGAATGTTTCCTATTATATTAATGTGCGTGAAGAACTAGAAAAGAACCGATCTGTCATTGGTTGGTTATTTTTAGATAACTATGACGAATTAATTAAAGGTTTAGACGATCGGGCAATCTCAAATTTTAATAGTTTGTTGACCACCTATATATCGAATTGGGCAAGGCAGCATAATATCTACTATAAACGAATAGAAAACGATCGATATTTATTGCTGCTCCGTTATGAGGAATTAGATCGATTAGAAGATGAGAAATTCAGTATAGTAAATAACATCCGAGACTATACTTCTAAACGAAATTTACCGATGACGATCAGTATAGGTATGGCTTATGGTGAAGCTTCTTTTATAGAGCTAGCAAACATGGCGCAAAAAGATTTAGATTTGGCTTTAGGACGTGGCGGAGATCAAGCGATTGTTCGGGAAGTAGACCAAGAACCTCGTTACTATGGCGGAACTACGAATCCTATGGAAAAGAGAACACGTGTTCGTTCTCGTATGATTAGTGAAGCTCTCCAAGAACAGATCAAACAATCCCCCACAACCTATGTGATGGGACATGCCTATCCAGATATGGATTCAATTGGGTCTGCTTTAGGGGTCGCTAGGATAGCTATGATGCTAGGGAAAGAAGCTAAGGTCATCATAGATTCTGAAAAAATAGGAAGCGATATTCAAAAATTATTGGAAGAAATTAATAAATATCCTGAAACGGCCAAAAATATTATTACTCCAGAGGAAGCAATTGAAAACATAACAACAGAAGATTTGGTGGTTATGGTTGACCATCATAAACCGTCCATGTCAGTAGCTCCGAATTTAAGTGATGAAACCAGTAAAGTTGTAATTATTGACCATCATAGACGAGGAGATGAGTTCCCGGACAAACCAATTTTGGTTTATATTGAACCATACGCTTCTTCAGCATCTGAGTTAACCGCTGAATTATTTGAATATGTATCGTCTGATAGTAATTCAATTAATCGAATCGAAGCAACCACAATGTTAGGTGGTATAATAGTCGATACAAACAACTTTAGTTTAAGAACAGGATCAAGAACATTTGATGCAGCAAGTTATCTGCAATCGGTTGGTGCCGATAATACAACGATTCAAAGAATGTTAAAAGAGGAACCTGAAAACTATTTAACGCGTATGGAGTTGGTTAAAACCATAGAATTTGTGGCCGAAGGAATGGCTGTCGCTCAAGGGGATGAGGATGAGACCTACCGTCAAGTGGTAGCTGCCCAAACGGCAGACACCATCCTTCAAATGACCGATGTGGAAGCTGCTTTTGTGATCGTACCATTAGAAGATGGAAAAATAGGAGTAAGCGCTAGAAGTTTAGGAAAAGTAAATGTTCAGCGGATCATGGAAAAAATGGGTGGCGGCGGTCATCTGACAAATGCTGCTACACAAATTGAAGATCGAACAATTGCTGAAGTAAAAGAAGAACTAACAAATGTTATTAAAGAAATGAATAATTAATAGATAGTGAGGGAGTTATATAATGGAAGTCATTTTACTAAAAGATGTTAAAGGTACTGGGAAAAAAGGCGAAATTCATGATGTTGCAGTTGGATATGCTCAAAACTATTTAATTAAAAATGGTTTAGCCAAAGAAGCAACACCAGGCGAAAAGAAGAAATTAAAAGCCAAGAAAAAAGCAAAAGCTCGTGAAGAGGCTGAACAACTGGAAGAAGCTAAAAAGCAAAAAGAAGTGCTAGAAAATAATCCAGTTGAAATTTATGAAAAAGCTGCTGAAGATGGTCGTTTATTTGGATCCATCACAACAAAGAAAATTGCTGACGCAATGAAAGAACAGTTGGATATTGATGTAGATAAACGAAAAATTACACAAAAAATCCCTATGCGCTCACTAGGTACTCAAAATGTAGAAGTGAAATTGCATACGGATGTCACAGCAACATTAACTGTTCGTGCGTTACCTTTAGATGAAAAATAAGAAAAATTCTTTTTATGAATTAGTAATGCAACTATCGTATGCATAGTAAGCACATAATCAGATGTGTTTGTTTCTATTCTGAGGCTGTTGAAGGTAATAAGTGTCAGTTTATGATAGAAGTATGTTATAGGATGATGTACAATCCTTATACGTGAATATAATGAAAGCTCTTGTTCATTTATGAGAACAGCGGTTTAGAGGATGCTTAAAGAATTACAGCATTCCGTCGTAGTTCTTATGAAAAATAGGGACAAGAGCTTTTTTAACCGCAAGTTCCTTTAGAAAGAAAACAAAGAATGGACAAAGAAAGGACGATGTCATTGGCAATGGAAATGATGGGTGACCGCATGCCGCCTCAAAATAATGAGGCAGAACAATCAGTATTAGGATCCATATTATTACAACCATCTGCACTTATTTCTGCTATGGAATTTATCCAAGCAAGTGATTTTTACCGTCGGTCTCATCAATTGATTTTTCAAGCGATGGTGGATTTAAATGAGAAAAATGAAGAAATCGATGTTGTTACAGTAGCCAATTTACTAGAAACTACGGGACAATTGGAAGACGTCGGCGGCACACCTTACTTAGCTGAGCTGGCCAATATTGTTCCAACAGCTGCAAACATTGAATATTATGCAAAAATCGTTGAAGAACGTTCATTGTTGCGTCGTTTAATTCAAGCATCAACAGATATTATTTCTGATACCTACGAAGAAGCAGATGAAGTAACGAGTTTATTAGATAATGCAGAACAAAAAATCCTTGAAGTTTCTGAACGTAAAAACCGAAGTGGGTTTGTCAAAATAAGCGATGTTTTACGCGATAGTATGGAAGAAATTGACGAGTTGTATAAAAATGCAGAAGATATTACTGGATTATCTTCTGGCTACCGTGCGTTAGATATGATGACAGCCGGTTTGCACGAAGATGAACTGATTATTCTTGCTGCACGTCCTGGAGTTGGGAAAACAGCCTTTGCATTGAATATCGCTCAAAATATCGGAACGTCCACCGATGAGAATGTGGCGATCTTTAGTCTGGAGATGGGCGCAACTCAACTGGTTAACCGTATGTTGTGTGCGGAAGGAACGATTAACGCAAGCAACTTACGTACTGGGCAATTGACAGAAGAGGAATTTGAAAAATTATTTGTCGCGATGGGTAGTTTATCTAAAGCAAATATCTTCATCGATGACACACCAGGAATCAGAGTCTCTGAAATTCGAGCAAAATCTCGACGTTTAATGCAAGAACGTGGAGGATTAGGGTTAATTATTATCGACTACCTACAATTGATTGAAGGGTCTGGTCGAGAATCAAGACAACAGGAAGTTTCTGAAATCTCTCGTCAATTGAAGAAATTGGCGATGGAGTTAAATGTCCCTGTCATCGCCTTATCGCAGCTCTCTCGTAGTGTTGAACAAAGGCAAGATAAGCGACCAATCTTAAGTGATTTGCGAGAATCTGGATCGTTAGAGCAAGATGCGGATATCGTTGCTTTCTTGTATAGAGAAGACTATTACCGCGCTGAAGAAGACGAAGAAGAAGTGGAAGAAGATAATGTCGTAGAAGTCCTTATTGAAAAGAACCGTTCAGGAGCAAGAGGGACGGTAAAACTACTCTTTATTAAAGAATACAATAAGTTTTCGTCCTTAACTTATTATCCTGAAAATGAAATTGCAGGGATGTAAAAAAACAAAAAAGCTGCCATTAGGTTTGAATAGAGCAATCTATTCCTAATGACAGCTTTTTAAGTATATTTAATGATTCAATTCTTCTTCAATCGATGAAATGGTTTCTCGTAATTCCCGCTGACGCTGGTCTAAATGGGCAAGTTCTAACTCGACTTCTTTTTCAGCTTCAAAGTAAGAATCTTTAAAGTCTTGTTTTAAGTTATCCGCACTTGTTTTTACATTATCTTTCGTTTGATTCGCTTTATTCTGTATATCATTTCGCAACTCTTTTCCGGATTTTGGAGCGAACAATAAGGCTAAACCAGCAGAAAATAACCCAACGAGTATAACCAGTGGCCAATTATTTTTTCTCATAAGATCACACAACTTTCTAAAGTATTTTAGTTCATAGGTTTAAAACCCTTCTCAAGGAAAGAAGAACCATCCGTTCATTATAAGATGGTGAATATCATTGATTACGGCGTTCTTTTTGTTTCTGGGCCGTCTTTTTAAACGCACGCTTAAACGTTTCTTTAATTTTTGGACCGTCTTCTTTTATCTCATCTCTTACGTTACCAGAAATCCCTTTGGCATAGTCGCCTGCATGAGATTGCAAATAGCGAATCGAAGATTGAAATTGACCTTTCTCGTCCATAAAATCTTCAAAATGCATCATTTTAACATCGACTTCGCTTTGGATGCCTTCCACCCGTTGAGTAAGAGAGTTAACTCTTTCATTAATATGTTGGCTTTCTCGAGTATAAAATTCTTTCTTTTGGTTAATCGACTCATTTAAATCATTCATCTTCTCAACTGTAGATTTCACTTTACTATAAGACATCAAACCAATGACGATTAAAGCCACTAAAGATACAACAACAATAGCAATCGCAATTATTGTTCCAGTACTCATCAAAACCCCTCTTTTCTAAAACTGATTGAATATCTTCGTAAATCATTGTTATTTTGTTAAAATTGAATTATCTTTAATATACAATACCAAAAAAAGATTTATTCTTAAAACGAAATGATATGACGAGGCTGAAAAAAGCAATAGGAATCGACTATTAAACCATAAGGAGTAACAACTTTGCCAAAAAATCATGAGAACAAAACGGATTCAACGAATCCTATATCAGACCAAACAAATTTATATACATTAGATGTACCGGCAGTCATTGACGGTGAGATTGTCCCGATAGAAGAGGTAGAAGATGCTATTTTTTCTAATAAACTCATTGGTGATGGTTATGCCATTCGTCCATCTGGAAAAAGAATTTACGCCCCAGTGGATGCTAGAGTTGAACAAATTGCTTCAACAAGTCACGCGGTTTATCTTTCTACAGCAAATCATTTAAAATTATTAATCCATATAGGGATTGATACAATCGAATTAAAAGGAGAAGGGTTCAAAAGCACGGCAGAAAAGGGCATGCAGATTAAAAAGGGCGATGTTCTCGTTGAAATTGATCGCGAATTTATCATTGAATCAGGATACAATCCAGTCGTGTCAGTTGTCTTGTTAGATCAAGAAGAAAAAGATTTAAAAGTGGCGGTCTATCCAACTAAAGAGGCAAAAGCGAACCAAACAACTGCCATGCAGGTGACTTTTTGAAATGAGTAAAAGCCTTTATAAGTAAAGATTAAAAAGTCCTTTAAAATGGACTCGTTATGCGGATCAATGGAAGTAACAGAATGAAAACGCTTAATTGCAAATGATATTTGCCTATGTTATAATTCACAGATGAACTTACAGTATTCTCGAGTTTAACGTATGACAGAGGACAGTCTTTTAAAATTGAGGAGAAGCAAAATGAAAAAAATACTAGTAGTTGATGATGAAAAACCAATTTCAGATATTATAAAATTTAATTTAGAAAAAGAAGGTTACGAAGTTGTAACAGCTTTTGATGGGGAAGAAGCCTTGGAAAAAGTTACAGCTGAAGAGCCTGATTTAATTGTGTTAGATATTATGTTACCTAAAATTGATGGACTGGAAGTCGTCCGTGAAGTTCGTAAAAATCACGATATGCCAATTATCATGGTAACTGCTAAAGAAACGGAAATCGATAAAGTGCTCGGACTAGAACTAGGGGCGGATGATTACGTCACAAAACCTTTCTCTAACAGAGAACTGGTTGCTCGAGTGAAAGCCAATTTAAGAAGACAAAGTGCAACGCAGCCTACAGAAACGGTTGAAAAAGAGACAAATGATTTAAAAATTGGGGATATCACCATTCATCCAGATGCCTATTATGTGTCAAAAAATGGGGAAACCATTGAGTTAACCCATCGTGAATTCGAATTATTATATTACCTTGCGCGGCACGTGGGTCAAGTCATGACAAGAGAACATTTACTTGAAGAAGTTTGGGATTTTGA
>DATGSY010000075.1:0-3428 GCA_035302125.1 Atopostipes sp. | reverse complement strand
CACCTAGTGCTTTTCGCGTCCCAATTTCACGGGTTCGCTCAGTTACAGAAACCAGCATGATATTCATGACACCAATTCCACCAACTAACAAAGCAATTCCTGCTACAGCCGCAATAAATTGAATAAATAAATCAAGCACATTATTGACCTGATCTAAAGCATTTAAAAAGTTTCTGGCGGTATAAACATTCGAACCTACCGCATCGTGTCGCAGTTCTAATAAACGAACCGCTTGTTGGGAAACGGATGAGATTTGGTCTGTTTCCTCGACCAATATATGCACTTCATCAATCTCGGTTTGTTCAGGTAAATAATTTTCAACCGCAGTGTAAGGGATGGCAGCAAAAGAAGGGAGCTCTTCCGCATCAAACTCGCCTTGCAAATCATCAAACATACCTTCCGTCACACCTACGACCAACAATTCCATCGGTACATTATCGACAACGATGCGTAAATTTTCACCTACGACATCGGTACGGTTAAAGGCCGCTTCAGCTAAATCTGCATCAATCACGACCACATCCGCAGCATTTTCTAGTTCTTGTTGAGTATAATAACGTCCAGCAATAATTTGGGAAGACATCGTTTGGGAAGTATGTTGCGTATCTAAATTCCCCGGTTGCATAATCACGGTTTTTGCCGACCCATTATCTACATCTACTTGGCCACCAATTTGAACTAAAGGCGAAATATAGTTAATTTCATCAATCGATTCTCGAAGGACGGCCAAGTCTTCAAGGGTAATGGGGTCACCTGACACCTCACCATCTGGATCACTGGCTGATAGTGTAACAGTCGTCGCTCCCACATCCGCAAATGTTTCCGTCACCACTTCAGTGGCCCCATTACCGACCGCTAAAATTGTAATGACCGCTGCAACGCCAATAATAATCCCAAGCATGGTTAAAAAGGAACGAAGAACATTGGCGAAAATAGAATCAATCGCCATTTTCACATTTTCAATAAACAACATTATTCTTCGTCACCTCCAAGTAAACTGATCGGGGTAATCTCTTCTTCCTCGGTCAAGCGACCATCCCGCAAATGAATAATCTTTTTCGTATATTCTGCCACTTCACGCTCATGGGTAACCATGACAATTGTAGCTCCATCTCGATTCAACTCTTGAAAAATTCGAATGATTTCTTCAGCTGTCGTAGAATCTAAATTTCCCGTTGGCTCATCGGCTAAAATGACGGTCGGCTGGTTGACAATCGCTCGTGCAATTGCCACCCGTTGCTTTTGACCACCGGAGATTTCATTGGGACGGTGGTCCACACGGTCGCCTAAACCGACTTTTTCCAAAGCCTCCGTTGCGCGTTCTTTACGATCACTTAAAGAGACACCGCCATACACTAACGGCAGCATGACATTTTCAAGCACCGACATGCGCGGCATCAAGTTAAAAGACTGGAAGACAAAGCCAATTTCTTTGTTTCGGATTTTAGCGAGTTCCTTGTCTGAATAATCTCCAATATTGTGTTCATTTAAAAGATACTCGCCACGATCAAATTCATCTAAAAGGCCGGTCACATTCATTAAAGTCGACTTCCCAGAACCACTCGGTCCCATAATTGAGGTAAAATCGCCTTTTTGAATGGATAAAGAAACATCCTCTAAAGCAGTCACTGTTTCTCCACCCATTTCATACAATTTATAAATATTTTTGAGTTCTATCATATTATCAGCCTTCTATTCATCACTATCATCATTAGATTCTTCATATTCATCATTAACGACTGTAACTTCCGCCCCATCAGTTAATTCTTCATCAGGAAGCTGAACGACTTCTTGGCCGCTCTCCAAGCCACTGACGACTTCAATCATGACACCTTCTTGAATGCCTGTTTCAATTTCTTGTTCACGGACAACACCGTCTTCGACAATGAATACGTAAGGTGTGCCATCTTCAGAATATAATAAGGATTCAATTGGTATCGCTAATGCGTCTGTCGTGGTTTCTGTAATAATCTCTGCATCAATATCAAAGCCTGGAATCAATGCACTTAAATCTTCTGACGTAAAGGAAATTGTTGCATTTAACGTAGGTGAGCTTTGGCCGCCAGCTAGAGGGCTTCCACCTGAAGCGCCGTTTGTTGCTACAGCATCGATATTCGAAACGACCCCTTCATAGGTCTCATTTAAATAAGTCAATTCAACGTCTTGATCGACTTCTACATTATTTGCTTCACTTTTCGACAATTCAATGACGACTTCTAATTCATCTAAGTTGGATAAGACTAAAGAAGGTTGATTTTGTTGAGCATTCATATCCATTTCTTCCGCTTCAACATTCAATTCCACCACAGTACCAGCAAAAGGCGCCACAAATTGATTGCCATCGGCATAAGTCAATAAAACGTCATCTTCAGCAACCTCACTGTTTTCTTCAACATTCACTTCAGCCACTAAGCCTTGTCCTATAAAGTTCTCCGTTTCAACAGGGGAGATAACGCCCATTGTGTTAATCACTTCTTTAAAATCTTGTTGAGTCACTGCGGTTGTTTCTACTTCTGTTGTTTCTTGAGTATCTTCACTTGGCCAAACAAAGAAGAGAACCGCTGCTACAGCGATGATTCCTAAAATTATTCCAATTGTTCTCTTTTTCAAAATAAAATTCCTCTCTCTTGCAAATTTAGTCTCCCCCAGTATAACGCTTAAACACCGCAAACTTGTAATAATATACATATCTTTCAACAAATTTTAAACTTTCTTCATAATTGCAAGTTAGACGGCATCGCTTAAAATATTTGAAATATGTGATAAAATAAGAAAGGAAGACGACGAGAGGAGGAAATCTCTCAATGAATAAAGAAAAGATGTTTGTCATAGGCGATGTCCACGGACAGATAACGATGTTAGAAGAAATCTTAAAACATTGGAATCCTGAGGAAGAACAATTACTCTTTTTAGGAGATTTAGCGGATCGCGGTGAAAACTCAAAAGCAACGATCGAGCGGGCTTATCAATTAGTGAATGAGCAGAACGCCATTGTCGTGAAAGGCAATCACGATGAAATGCTTGAAATGTTTCTTGAAAATCCAGCCGATCACTTTATGTTGTATTATATGAATGGCGGCGGAAGCACAATTAATTCATTGCTTGGCCGAGAGATTGGTCGACAAGAAGCGATACAAAGTGCGGAAGAAATTAAAGAGAAATATCCTTGGTTGCTTCCATTCTTGAAGTCATTGCCTTTGTATCATGAGTGGGAAGACTATCTCTTTGTACATGCAGGAGTAAATATGCAGAAAAGTGACTGGAGAGATTCATCCGATCATGATTTCGTATGGATTCGCGAAGGCTTTTACGATCAGCCGAATCAAACGGAGAAAACCATTCTCTTTGGGCATACCGTGACGGCTACACTAAACCGAGGCATCAATAATTTTGACCTTTGGAAAAGTGGCGATGGTCTGATTGGGATG
>DATGSY010000074.1:0-3426 GCA_035302125.1 Atopostipes sp. | reverse complement strand
GCTTGTTTCGGCGTTTGACGTAATAAATCTTTCGACATGGAAAAGGTTCCATACAGTTGGTCATCTAAGTCATTTCGGTCTGTTAAGACGACAACAGTTGGATTGTCCATCTCTAAGACAAGTTTGCCTGTAAAAAAGACCATGGATAAACTTTTACCAGAACCTTGTGTATGCCAAATCACCCCAATTTTACGGTCCCCATCCGCACTTGAAGCTCGTTTTGCTTGCTCAACCGCTTTATTAACTGCGTAATATTGGTGATAAGCAGCAACAATTTTAAAAGTATTTTCACCATCTGTTTGGAATACAACAAAATGACGTAAAATATCTAATAAGACCTCTTGTTTAAACATGCCCCTTAACAAAGTTTCAAGTTGAGGATTTGAAGTCGGGGCAATTGTTTCACCATCTTCTGTACGCCACATCATGAAACGTTCTTCATTAGCAGTCAGTGATCCTGCTCTTGCGTTTACCCCATCACTAATGACTAGGAAAGTGTTGTAGTTAAACAAGGATGGAATCGCTCGTTTATATGTTTGAATTTGGCGAAATGCCTCTGTAATCCCCGCTTGTTCATTCGTTGAGCTTTTTAATTCAATCACAACTAATGGCAAACCGTTTACAAAAACAACAATATCTGGACGTTTATTGTTTTGTCCTTCAATAACCGTAAATTGATTGACTGCAAGAAAATCATTGTTATTCATATTTTCAAAGTCAAATAACCATAATTTTTCCGTTGCATTTCTTCCATCATCTATCCGATATTCTATATCAATACCGTCTGTCACGAACTTTTGGAAGTTACGATTATTTACAATTAAACTAGGCGATTCAATCATGGTCACAAGTTGTATCGCACGTTCAATCGAATGAGAAGAAGCTGACGGATTGATTTTCCGTAAAGCATCCTCTAACCGATCATGTAAAACAACTTCTTGATAGGACTCACGTTCTGGATATTCACCATCAACGGCAATATCTGGACCATGAAGGGTTTCATAACCTAACTCTTCTAGCCATTCAAGCGTTGCTTGTTCAAGGTCATCTTCATGAAATTGGTACATCATCCGTCACCTCCACATCATCTGGTAATTCAATTTCACCCGAAAGGAGTTTAGGTAGAAGAGTGTCTCGTAAATTTTCTAAAACTCTACTTTGTTTCAAAAGATTATGTTTTTCCTCAAATATAGAAAGTGTATTTTCGTGAAACAACTCAATTATTTCTCGACTAGACATCACTAACTTCATATTCGTTAAGTCGTTACGCGTAAAGTTTATATAAACGCTTCCTGTAGCACCATATTTCAATCGATTAATTCCATTTATTAAATGGAAGTACAAATACTCCCCGTACTTCTTATCCTTCACTCTAGCTACTCCTACCCCTCTTCCAAGTGCATATTCTTTATCAACGTACGTTACATTACCAACAGTTGCCCTTACTCCAAATAAATAATCACCTTTTTGAGATAAACGCTTTGGATCGGTCGTGTGTTTCAATGGTTCGATTTTATCCTTTTTAAAATCACTCGCTCCGTTTATTAAAGGTATTCCTCTTTGTTCTTCATTGTATGTTGAACTTTTTGGAGACTGTCCCATTACGACCTCCGCAATATCTGACACAGTCCCTACATCCCATCCCTCTGGTATCACCCCAAGTTCACTTTCCACCATTTTTCCACCACTTGATTTGTATGGTTTTCCTTCTTCATTCGGAAATTCAAAGTCAACAAACCAACGTTTGAATAAAGTTTGAGCGAGTTCTTCAAGGTTGGAAATAATGGAGTTGTTGAGTTCTATTTTTTTATCTAATCGATTTAAAATACTAATTATTGAAAGCTGTTCATTTAATGGCGGTAATGGTATTTTAAATTCTTTAACTTTTTTTCCCGACACTTCTTTGAATGTAGTCCCTGATGCAACTGATTCTAATCTTCTTTTACTAATTTTAAATATATAGTATAAAAATTCTGGATTTATTTTTTCTTCATCACAAATAACACTTTTAAAACCTTGGTTTGTTGAAATATCATTAGCTGCAATTGCAACATATCCAATTGGTGCTCTTGAACTTAAAAGTACTGTATTTTTTGGCATTAATTTTGCACTTGAGTTTTTGAAACCTAATTCAGTTATATTTCTTTCTCCCCTTGAGATATATTTAGAATCGTAACCTGATAAGTCTTTAGGTGTAATCCATGCTATTTCGCCACCAAAATATTTTGGGTTCCTTGTGGATGGAGTACCACCACCAACAACTTCGCCGATCTCTTCTATTTTTACAATTTTCCAATGCCTAGGTAGATACATGTTTATATCAGATTCAAACCTCATACCCAATCCCTCCAAGTGCTTCACGGATTTGGTCTTCCAACTTCTTAGACTCCTTAAACTGCTCGGATAATTCAGCTGTTAAACGTTCCATTTTTTCTTCGAATGGTTCTCCGTCATCATCTTCTTCCTCTAACCCGACATATCGACCTGGAGTTAAAATATAGTCATGTTCACGAATTTCGTCAATATTAGCAGATTTACAAAAACCTAATACATCTTCATATTCTTCGTCCTTTGTACCACGCCAAGCATGGAATGTATTAGACACTTTTTGTATATCTTCTTTAGATAACACTTTCAATGTCCGTGTTTCCATATGACCCAAGTTACGTGCATCGATAAATAACACTTTTCCATTTCGTTCACGCCTACCATTTTTGGCTTTACTTTTTGTTAAGAACCAAAGACATACTGGTATTTGTGTTGAGTAAAATAATTGACCTGGTAATGTAACGATACATTCCACTAAATCTTGTTCAATTAAGTTTTTACGGATCTCATATTCAGCTGTCGTGTTAGTAGACATCGAACCGTTCGCCAAAACGACACCTGCTGTTCCTGTTGGACTCAATTTAAAAATCATATGTTGTAACCAAGCATAGTTCGCATTTCCCGGTGGTGGTGTTCCATATTTCCAGCGGACATCCTCGGCTAGTCGGTCCCCACCCCAATCACTAATATTAAATGGTGGATTTGCTAAAATATAATCCGCCTTTAAACGCTTATGTAAATCATTGTGGAAAGTATCTGCATGGTTAGGTCCTAAATTGGCATCAATCCCACGAATGGCTAAATTCATTTTTGCTAGTTTCCACGTTGTCGGGTTAGATTCTTGCCCGTATATCGCAATATCACCAAGTTTCCCTTGATGTTCTTCTACAAACCTTTCACTTTGCACGAACATTCCACCAGAACCACAACATGGGTCATACACTCTCCCTTTGTATGGTTCAATCATTTCTACAAGCAATTTAACGACCGACATCGGGGTGTAGAATTCACCGCTGTTTTTCCCTTCAGCACTTGCAAACTTGCTTAAAAAATATTCGTATACTCGACCTAGTACGTCTTTTGACCGACTATCCTTAT
>DATGSY010000073.1:0-2258 GCA_035302125.1 Atopostipes sp. | reverse complement strand
AATCCAATGAAGTATTTAGAAACAAAAGGCTTTGACATCACTTATTTACCAGTGGATGAAAGTGGCCGAATAACAGTTGAACAGGTCAAAGAAGCCGTTCGACCAGATACGATATTGGTTTCAGTCATGTATGGGAACAATGAAGTCGGTTCGATTATGCCGGTCAAAGAAATAGGGCAATATTTGAACAATTTAGATCAAGAAATTGTATTTCATACCGATGCTGTTCAAGCTTATGGTGCGATTGATTTGGATGTGGAAGATTTGAATGTGGACTTGCTGAGTGTGTCGGCGCATAAAATGAACGGTCCAAAAGGAATTGGCTTTTTATATGTACGTGAGGGTTTAAATCTACCCAGTTTATTATTAGGTGGAGAGCAAGAAAACAAACATCGAGCAGGGACCGAGAATGTACCCGCTATTCTTGCCTTCCAAAAAGCGATTGAATTGCATCAAGAAAATCTAAAAGATAACTATAATCACTTATTAAACTTAAAGCAAACGTTCATTGAATTACTCGATGAATCGGGAGTAGAATTTTCTGTAAATGGTTCTTTGGAACATTCCCTACCACACGTTTTGAGTCTCTGTATTCCAAGCATGCGTTCGGACATGCTGTTGATTCAAATGGATTTACGTGGAGTAGCTCTATCGGCTGGTTCGGCTTGTACAGCAGGGACGCTAGAGCCTAGTCATGTGTTGACAGCTATGTTCAGCGAGGATGCTGTTGAAATTGACCATACTTTGCGGTTTAGTTTCGGAACGCAAACAACAGTGGATGAAATAAAAAGAACGGTTGACATTCTAAAAGAAGTCACCGAAAAATAACCGGAAACTTGTATTTCTGCTCTTACCCTATATAGCTTTTTTGTCATGATTATGCTATATTAATGATGAACAAAAAAGAGAGGAGTTTTCAGATGACCCAGTCAAATGAAGCGTCCTTACCAGGAAGCGAGCAGAAATATCGAGTTCATCCAGACGCAAAGCGTTATACAATGCGCGATAATGCTTTTATGGAAACGAAGAATGGTAACTTTCAATATGAACGACCACTGACAACGAAACCGGGACAGAAAACAGCACCGGTATTAAAAGTTACTGTTTCTAAGGATTTTTCAAATTTAAAAATATCATCTGTTGCTGCAAATGGCATCAAAAAAGTCAATTTGTATGCGAATGATGAGATGAAAGAAGCTCGGGAACTTGCTGAATTTTATTTGGAAGATTTTACTCGAGAAAATGTGCTTGAAAAAGTATGAGTGAATAGATAAAACAAATAAATATTCAATCATAAAAACTCTGGATAGGTGCTATCCCGAGTTTTTATTTTTTGCGTAAATTAAAACGAGCAAATAAAGTCGTGAGGTGAAGAATCAGTGAATTTACTCCAAATCATCAAAGAGAATCATTTAGTGGATCTATTGGTCAATGGAACTTTCGGTTTAGAAAAAGAAGGATTAAGAGCTGTAAGCCCGGCCAAATTAGCAACATCTATGCATCCTGAATCTTTAGGAAATCGAGAAGTCAATCCCCATATAAAAACAGATTACGGAGAAGCACAGCCAGAAATTATTACACCGCCATTAGCTCCATATGCTAAAGCACATAATTGGCTGCAAACGTTGAGTTATGTGTTATTGGCCAATTTACCGGAAGAAGAATATATGTGGCCATTTAGTGTCCCTTGTCAATTGCCAGAAGACGAGCGCTTGATTAATATTTCAAATACAACCAATCAAGAGTTGGCAGAATATCGTTTATATACAGCTTCGAAATATGGAAAAAAACGTCAATTGGTTAATGGAATTCATATTAATTATTCGTTTGATTCGAATTTTCTAGAACTTCTTTTCGCCAATCAGCAGGAATTTGAAACGTTAGAAAACATGCGCAATGAACTTTATTTAAAATTAGCGAGTAATTTTTTGCGTTATCAATGGCTGCTGGTCTACTTATTTGGAGCAACTCCTGTGGCTGAAGACAACTTCTTTGATGCGCCATTTTTCAAAGACCAACCACTGCCTACGGAACCCATGCGCAGTTTGAGAAACAGTAAGTATGGATTTACAAATAACCCTAAAGTGACTGTTCGATATGATTCGGTAGAGAATTATGCGTTTGATTTACAACAAGCCGTAAAAGAGGGTCTCTTAAAAAAAGAGCGTGAATTTTATGGAGCTGTACGTTTGCGCGGGATTGTTAAAGATTCCGTGAGTTTACTTGAAAATGGTATCCAATATTTAGAAATTCGTTCT
>DATGSY010000072.1:0-3188 GCA_035302125.1 Atopostipes sp. | reverse complement strand
ATCGTCCAAACGAATTGTTCTTGAATTAGAAGAAGGTTCTACTTTACCGGATGATCAGTTCTTAGAAGAGATGGCAAAAAGTGTTCAAGATGCGGTAGCGAATTTAGAAGTAAAAACAAATGTGGTCACTGAAGAAGGCATTTCTTTAGAAGAAGCGAAACAAATTGCTTTTGATCATGCTGGAGTAAAAGCAGAAGATGCCGTTTTCGACGATGAAGAGCTAGATACCGATGATGGAAACAAAATCTTTGAACTCGAATTCTATGCCAATGGTTATGAATATGAGTATGACATCCATGCAGAAACAGGTGAAATCCTAAAGAGTGAACGGGACCGTGAAGAGGATAAAAAAGTCACTCAAAAAGCAGAACCTACTCAAAAATCGCAGCCAGCTCAGACAAACAAGAAATCGAAGAAACAAGCAGCCAAGAAAGCGGACTACCTTTCATTGGAGCAAGCAAAAGAAATTGCCTTTAAACATGCAGGCGTAGATAGTTCTAACGCTCGTTTTGATGACCAAGAATTTGATATCGACGATGGGGTACCTTCTTATGAATTGGAATTTTATGTGAATGGCAATGAGTACGAATACGACATCCATGCAGTTAGCGGAAGTATTTTGAAATTTGAACACGATATTAAAGAAGCGAAGCAAACAAAGCCTGCTAAAAAAGCAAAACCAGCTTCAAATAAACCAACTCAAATTTCAAAAGATGAAGCCATCAACATTGCACTTAACCATGCTGGTTTGAAACGCAATCAAGTGTCATTTGATGATATAGAACTTGATGACGATGACGGACGACTCATCTGGGAAATTGAATTTGAATCCGGTGACTGGGAATTTGAATATGACATTGATGCTTACACGAAAAACATTCTAGATTTTGAAAAAGACCTGGATGACTAAGCTAATAATGACAAAAAGCAGCCCTTGGGGGCTGCTTTTTTCATTCGTAAAATGATTTGAAGAGCTAGCATCGCGATACTTTTATATATCCCGACAGAAGAAGGCTCTAGCATCGTGATACTTATTTATATTCCGACAGAAGGAGGGCCCAGTATCTCGATATTTTTCTCTATCCCGACAGAAGAACATCCCAGCATCGCGATACTTCTATTTATTCCGACGCTGGGTCATTTTACCTGTTATATTTAAATGACAAGTTCATATCAATACTTGGAATGCTTAATAGTCTGCAACTTCCCCAATCTCTTCAATGACGCCACTGGTCGCATTAATGACATTTTCCGTATCGTATTCAATTTTTCCAGTTAATAAGTTTTCACCAGACTCCACATCCAATACTTGAAATGGAGTAGGCAGAGCTTTTTCACCGTGGTTTTCTGCATACTTGCTTTGAGCGATATATAGTTTCCCATCTTGAATACTCGCCACAATTTGAGGGTATTCAGTATAAACATCGATAGGAACCTCAAGCTCTAAAGCTATTTCAAAAATGACTTCTTCACCTGTTTGATTGTATTCTCTTAAATACATTTCATCTTCTTGTTCTAAAGCATAGAGTTGACTGTCTTCACCCACAAAGAAATGTTTGTTTGAATCTTCCAAAGGCGTGAGCGTATGGTCAAGGTAATTAAAGACGAATAAACTTTCTTGGCTCGTCGAGCTTGGGTTAGAGAGTAGATGAATTTCTTTATTCTGAGATTGGTACGGGTCTAAATTGTAGCTATAGAAACCGCCACTTTCCTCCAATAAAGTATTTTCAGTATAATTTTTCGTCTCGAAATTATATTCACCAATACTTAAAATGCTTGTTTCATTTCCAGGCGTGTCTTCCCAAAGTTCAGTTTGATAAAGCACTTTGATGGTTGGATACTCTTCATATAGGCCTAAAACATAGACATGATCTCCTTCTCTGTATTGCTCACGCTCCACTCGATCTTCGATTACTTCATCTGTTTCCTTATTCATCGCTCTTAGATAAACAGTATTTTGATTGACTTGATACCCGCCTTCATAATTTTCAAAATGACCAGAAATCAGATGAGTATCACTATTTAAAATATTGTAGTCGTAATTATTCGTTGGAAACACTAAGGGATCGATGAAATCAGGATACTTGCGTCGAAGCCTTTTGAGGGTTTGATTATAAGGACCATCCAGTTTTTCCAAATAAGAAAAGCTTTGATCGGTAATCACTTCTTCGCTTGTCGCATGGAAAGAGCTGAAATCCAGAATATAACCACTAAAATAGACATCTTCTAATAACTCTTCATCACCCGTTTCAGCCGTGACGTGTACGATGCTCTCTTCGTCAATTGTTGGAATCGTAAAAATATAGATCGCCATTCCTAAAATCACAATCAGTGAAGTGATCATTAATTTTAAATTACGCATGAACTTCCTCCTTTAAACTTTCACTTTACTTTTCAATAATAGGCTGCTGATAATACTTCCTAAAACAATCATCACCACTTGATAAATCAATACAGTGATTTTTATTTGGCTGGGGCGCAAAGGGAAGGTGACCAATTGATTAAACAAGAAAACTTCGAGAAAAACATAAAGAACAAAATAACCAATAAAGTAACCAGCGCCTATAAATAACCCTTTCATACCGAAACTTCTTTCAATCAAAATCCCAGCAAATAAGGAAAGAAGGGCAGCCAATGCAAAACTGTAAGTCGATACAAACTCAAAAAGAGTGGTTGGGAAAAGGATATTTTGAATGGCACCAAACATCGGTTGTACATTATGAATATGTAATCGCGTATAGTGATTAGGATTGACGAGCCATTCAGTTATCGGAAGCTGGATGGCGTACATGCCAAATTGGAACACAAAAGCTAGAAGTCCACCGATAATAAAAACGAGAACTTTCGTCATTAAAAGATAGGAACGGTTGGTTGGAAGCATTAAAAGGCGATAAATAAAAGTGTTTTTTCCAAACCATTCTCTGTACCAAGTAAAAAAGCTATAGAACATAAAGACTAAAACCACCAACATGATTGACAGTTCATAAAGTCCGCTCCCAGTCACAGTTTCCATCGTAAAAGGCGGAACTCTCTCAAGCGATTCGCCACTTGCCGCGAGCCTCTCCAACATATCGTTATGTTCAAGCGATAAAGAAACCGTCACATACAATTGCACCACTGCGGTAATAAGTAAGGTAGGCACTAAAAACTTTAAAAAACGGCTCAATTCAAAATTCAATAAACTTGCA
>DATGSY010000071.1:0-2802 GCA_035302125.1 Atopostipes sp. | reverse complement strand
AAGTCCTTTTTCTTTGACGTATTTTTCTGGATCGACGCCGTTTTCAACCATTTCGGCAAATACTTTTTTAGCAATTTTCGATGATATGGTTCCATCTTCAATGAGGTTAATCATTTTCGCCAATCCCTCAGGAGTAATCGGTAACTCATGTAGTTCTTTGAGATGTTTGTTCATATAGGCAGATAAGTCACCCATCATCCAATTGGAAACTTGTTTTACGTCTACATCGAGTTGAATCGTTTCTTCAAAGAAGTCAGCCATATCTTTTGAGCTTGTTAACACTTCAGCATCGTATTCTGGTAAGCCAATTTCTTCAATATAGCGTTTTTTACGTGCATCAGGAAGCTCAGGAATTTCTTGACGGATTCGCTCCTTCCACTCTTCATCAATGTGGAATGGAACAAGGTCTGGATCAGGGAAAAGACGATAATCATCCGCATCATCTTTGACACGCATTAAAATTGTTTCCTTCGTCTTTTCATCATAACGTCTCGTTTCCTGCTGCAGTTGTCCGCCAGCTCGTAAAATTTCTGCTTGGCGTTTCTCTTCATAGGCAAGTCCATTACGAACAAAAATAAAGGAGTTTAAATTTTTCAATTCAATCTTCGTACCAAATTCCTCTTGTCCGACTGGGCGTAGGGAAATATTAGCATCACAACGAAGTGATCCTTCTTCCATCCGAACATCAGAGACCCCTGTATACTGAATGATATTCTTTAGCTTGTCTAAATATGCATAGGCTTCTTCAGGTGAACGAAGATCTGGTTCAGATACGATCTCAATAAGAGGTGTTCCTTGCCGGTTATAGTCAACTAGAGAGTATCCTTCTGGATGGTGAGATAATTTACCAGCATCCTCTTCTAAATGGAGACGGGTAATCCCAATTCGTTTCTTTTTACCGTCTACTTCAATATCAATCCAGCCATTTTCACCAATTGGTAATTTATCTTGTGAAATTTGATAGGCTTTCGGATTATCTGGATAATAATAGCTTTTTCGATCAAACATCGTATCTGTGGCAATTTCACAGTTCAATGCCATTGCTGCTTTCATGGCAAAATTAACCGCTTCTTCGTTTAGAACTGGCAATGTACCAGGGTAGCCTAAATCAACAGGGTTGACATTTGAATTAGGTTCATCGCCAAAGGCATTAGGGCTTGCACTAAATACTTTTGATTGGGTTTTTAATTCAACGTGAACTTCTAAACCAATTACCGTTTCAAATTTCATTTATTTTCACCTTCCAATACAGGGCGCTTTTTATGATGGTTAGTTGCTTGTTCATAAGCATGAGCAGCCCGGTATACAGTACTCTCATCAAAGTGATTACCAATGATTTGTAAGCCAATTGGTAAGCCTGCTTCTGAAAAACCACAAGGTAATGATAGGGCTGGTAATCCCGCTAAGTTAGCTGATACGGTTAACATATCGTTTGTGTTTGCTGTGACAGGATCAATATCCGTAGCACCGATTTTATAAGCTGTTGTTGCTGTTGTTGGTCCAATCACCACGTCATAATTATCAAAAACAGTCTTGAATTCTCGTTTAATTAACGTACGAATTTTTTGAGCTTTTTCAAAGTAATTTTCATAGTTATCAGCGCTTAACGCAAACGTACCTAAAATAATACGTTTTTTGACTTCATCACCGAAACCTTGACCCCGGGATTTTTTCATCATGTCAATCATATTATCGGTATTTTCTGCGCGAACGCCAAAACGAACGCCATCGAAACGGGCCAAACTAGTAGATGCTTCTGCCGATGAAATCATATAGTAGGCAGCTGGTGCATATGTAGCATGTCCGAGGGAAACGCGATCAACAGTTGCCCCTAACAACTCAAACATTTGTAGGGCATTTAAAATAGTTTCCTTCACTTCTGGATCGACACCGTCACCTAAATACTCTTCAGGAACAGCTATTTTTAATCCTTTAATATCACCTGTTAGGGCTTCAGTATAGGCTGGAACTTCTTTGTTTGCACTGGTGGAATCATTTTGATCATGACCAGCTATGATTTCTAACACTCGAGCATTATCTTCGACTCCCTGGGTCATCGGGCCAATCTGATCTAGGGATGGTGCAAAAGCAATTAAACCATAACGGGAAACGAGACCATAAGTTGGTTTCATTCCGACAATACCTGAGAACGCTGCTGGTTGACGGACTGAACCACCGGTATCTGAGCCTAGTGAAAATAACACTTCTCCGGCAGCAACAGCTGCTGCTGAACCACCACTTGATCCTCCAGGAACATGATCTGTGTTCCATGGATTACGCGTCACCTTGTAGCTCGACGTTTCCGTTGTCGATCCCATTGCGAACTCATCCATATTTAATTTTCCAATCGTAATCGCTTGTTCATCAGCTAGCTTTTTAACAGCTGTGGCATCATACAATGGGTCTGTAAAATTACTTAAAAACTGACTCGCACTCGTTGTTCGTAAACCTTTTGTCAATATATTATCTTTAATGCCTACTGGTAAGGCGAATAATTTCTTCTGGTCTGATGATTGTTCATCAAATTTTTTCGCTTGTTCACGTGCCTCTTCTTCATTTAGCGTAATGAAGGCTTGTACTTGATCTTCGACTTCAGCAATTCTATTAAATGACATATCGACTAACTCTGAAGCAGATAGTTCTTTTTTGCGTAATTTTTCTTCTAATTCTTTGATTGTGTAACCAAATAATGACATGCTTTTTCCTCCTTACTCCATAATGGCCGGAACTTTAAAATGACCATCTTGTTTATCTGGAGCATTTTTCAACGCTTCTTCTTGTGTAATTGATTGTACCGGCTTA
>DATGSY010000070.1:0-2597 GCA_035302125.1 Atopostipes sp. | reverse complement strand
GGTGCCCAGGCACCTACGGCAACACGTGGGGGTGTGAATCCTGCCCAAATCGGCCTAGGATCACAACTCGGATCAATTGATAACATTCATACCCAAGGGTTTCGTCAAACAACGAATAATCCTTTAGACTTCGCCCTTGAGGGTGATGGCATGTTTATCGTTCGAAGCGGTAATGCAGAGTATTTTACTCGAGCAGGTAACTTTTATTTAGATATGAATGGAAGTATTGTCAATCCTGAAGGTTATTACTTATTAGGATTTCAAGCGGAAGAAACGCCAGGAATGCAAGTTCAGTTTGATGGTATTAGTATAACCTTTGACATGGATGGAAACGTTGCTGAGCTTGTAGTTAATAATGAACTAGTTGATTATTCAGGTACTATTGATGATATTGCATTAGCTGATGGAACTCAGATAAGCATTACCTTGGATAACAATGTTGTAACAAGTGTAGAAGTAGGCACTGACCAAGACTCAGCGGTAGAAGTTCCATTTAGTGCAAACAATGTTTATATTTCCTCAATTAATGAAGGACAAATAGGATCCCTAATCATTCCTGATACAGCCCAAAGCTTTAGTGTTCAGACTAATGGTATTGTAAACTATATTGATGAAAATGGAATACCACGAGTAGCAGGTCAAATTGCCTTAGCTAATTTTTCTAACCCAGCAGGCTTAGAAAAAGTCGGAAGCAATTTATTCTTAAACAGTCCGAATGCTGGTTATAATGGTTTCGTCGTTCCAGAAACTGAAGGGGCAGCTTCGGTCATTAGTGGTTCACTAGAAATGTCAAATGTAGATTTAGCAGAAGAATTTACCGAAATGATCACTGCTCAGCGAGGATTCCAAGCCAATACAAGGATCATAACGACATCAGACGAAATATTACAAGAGTTAGTTAACTTAAAACGTTAATTAAAAGGAGGTAGGGAGTGACGATTCACTCGTCGCTCCCTCATATAACAATGATTGAACTAACCAGATTAAATGGTGAAACATTTATTTTAAATGCAACCATGATTGAACAGATTCAATCTTACCCGGATACAACGATTACGCTAGTAAATGGCAAGAAACTAGTTGTGAAAAATTCTGAAGCTGAAGTTGTATCATTAGCTACACAATTCTACCAAAAGACTGGGATAATTGGGAATCTTTGCAAGGCAGGTGAATGATATGAATAAATTATTGAAGCTATTGGGAACTTCTTTATTAATCATTTTATTATCTGTAGCAACAGCATTTATCATTTATACGAGGGCACAAGGAGATCCCATCGATGAAATGGTAAAATATTCTTACGAAACACCAGAAATTACAACGGATTTACAAGATGGTAGCTTCGTAAGGATTCAATTTCAAATCGTAACCGATGGAAAAAAAGCGAAAGAGGAAATTGCTAAACGGGATTTTCAATTAAAGAACATTTTAATTAAAGAATTATCCCTCCTAACGGAAGAAGAATTTACCACTGATCTTGATTCACTAGAGAAGACAGTGCGAGAGAAACTAAATGAACTAATGACCGAAGGAGAAATTGTTGATGTGTATACAATCAGCAAAATATTACAATAAAAGTTAGCTCCAATATGGAGGTGAGTACATTTGGTAGATGAAGTACTTTCCCAAAGTGAAATAGATGCACTATTATCTGCAATATCATCAGGGGAAATGAAAGCTGAAGAATTAAAGAAAGAGGAAGAAGAAAAGCGAGTACGCGTATATGATTTTAAGCGCGCACTAAGATTTTCTAATGATCAGATTAGAGGGATAACGAGAATACACGAAAACTTTGCTCGTTTATTGACGACTTTCTTCTCCGCACAGTTGAGATCATATGTAAATGTAACTGTTGCATCAGTTGATCAAATACCCTATGAGGAATTTATCAGATCCATACCGAAGATGACGATATTAAATTTATATAGTGTAGCACCTTTGGATGGACGGATTTTAATGGAAGTAAATCCGAATATCGCATACAGCTTGCTTGATCGTCTACTTGGTGGGCGAGGAGATGACATTCATAATATTGAGAGTTTGACAGAAATTGATACGATGCTCCTTACCCAATTGTTTGATAAAGCCGTTGTCATCCTAGAAGAAGCTTGGTCTTCTTTGGTCGATATTGAACCAGAACTAGAAGAACTCGAAGTTAACCCACAGTTTTTGCAATTGGTATCACCAAATGAGACCGTCGTTGTTGTTTCACTGGCAACGGAAGTAGGTGATGCAAGTGGCATGATCAATATTTGTATTCCACATATCGTCTTAGAGCCAATTATACCAAAATTATCTGTTCATTATTGGATGCAAACAGTTGACAAGCAAAGAGATCCAGAAGCCTATGAAAATATTACCAGTCATCTTAAACAAGCACATATTGAAGCAAAGACAGTTCTAGGTGAAGCGACAATTACGATAAAAGAATTTTTGCAGTTAAGTGTAAATGATGTGATCGCATTAGATCAAGCTATTGATCAACCATTAACTTTAGCAATTAATGATCAACCAAAATTCTATGTTCAACCAGGCAAAGTAAAAAATAAAGTTTCGGTCCAAATCCTAGAAGAAATCAAAGAGGTGAATGAAGATGA
>DATGSY010000069.1:0-2975 GCA_035302125.1 Atopostipes sp. | reverse complement strand
AATATCAGATATGTTGCTCACCTCGAGAAATTCAGTTATTAGCATTTTTACGGAGGAAATCTCTGCATTTTTTGAAGAAAATGATGTATTGTTTATCGAAGGATCAAATTTCACGGGAATTTCCGGGAAGCCACAAAATTTTGATTTTGCATTACCCCGATCGAAAAATAAAAGAGAAAAGTTAATAAAGGCAATTAACACACCGACATCGGAAAATTATAGGGAACCATTGTTTTCATGGATGGACGTAAAGGATATGCGAAAAAAATCCGACTTCATCGTACTTGCTAATGATACAAATAAACCAGTCGCAGAAGGTTTTATTGAACCATTTAGAAACTATTCAGTAGAAGTGCTGGAATGGTCTAAAAGAAATGAATGGATTGAGAAACTAAAAACGGGTTAATTCAATTTTTAATAGAACACCAACGAGAACAGTTTATCTCAAACCGTCTGTCGGCTGGCCGGCGCGAAATGTAATGATAGATTTCAACGTTAATGCTTCTTGCTAGGCATTCAATGGTGGGGACCTTACAGCCAATTAATGAGCGATAAAACCTTCTCTGATAGCATGAGGATGGACATTTTCCTGTTTTTCCTCCAAGTATCTCTGCTTCGCCCAGCTTTCTCTCCAGCTTAAACCAAGCACCATTTTTGAAATTATTCTGCTCCTGACGTAAACTCCATTTAGGTGCAAATACTTCATCACAAATGTAGGAGGACAATATAATGGATTGGAAAGAAATTACAACAACGGAAGAATGGGATTATATTTTAGAAAAATCAAGTGATAAAGATCAAATCATTCTCAAGCACAGTACTACGTGTCCAACGAGTACAAACGCTTTGGACGAATATAATGCATATTTAAGTGAACATCCTAACGAAAATATAGATTATTCGTTAGTAAAGGTTAGAGAATCCCGTCCTGTTTCGAATAAAATTGAGGAAGATTTAGGAGTTAAACACGAATCCCCACAAATCATTTATATTAAAGATCAAAAAAGATATTGGTCTGCCACACATTGGTCCGTGACAAAGGCCCATATGCGAGCAGTCATTGATTAAAAAAGAAATCTTAAATCAATTCCTGATTTTTTTCATGAAATAGAGTTGATTTGATTTTCAATATATTTCCTGATTATCAGATTTCTAAGGTAGAAAACCATATAATAAAAGACCGTTTCATGCTGGAACATGAAACGGTCTAAATACAATAGCCCTTCAAGGGGGCAGCTCACAAGTTTGAGTAAGAAAAGTAACCAGCCCAAAAATGCTTGCTAGGCGTTCAATGGGTGGTTACTTTTTTTGTTGTGACAGTATCGCTACAACTAAAGTTGCGAAAGAGATCATCAAAACCCGTGATTTCGAATAATGTGATTTTATCACCCCCCTTTCAAACAAAGGGATGAACTACCACCCATGAAAGCCCCATTACACTTACTATAAGTATTACAAACCATTAATCTTTCACCTCAATTCTAACGATCCTTTTTTTGTTATTCAGGCAAAACAAAAAAAGTGCAAGTACAAAGGTTTCAGTTTTTTGCCAAACCCCTTTCCATTAAAACTACTTTTTTTGATATACTTAGCTTTAAATATCACACTCAGGAGGAACCCAAATGCCAAACGACCTAATCCTTGCCTCATCTTCACCAAGAAGACAAGCGCTCTTAAAACAGGTAAACATTCCTTTCTCTATTCGAAAACCAGATGTGGATGAATCCCAAATCACTGCAAGCGATCCTATGGAAAGAGTAAAACAATTGGCGGAGCTTAAAAGTAATGCGACCCCTCTTATTAACGAAGATGAAGTCATTCTATCCGCTGACACCGTTGTTTCTTATGATAATGAAATATTAGAAAAGCCCAAGGATGAGCACGATGCACTTCGAATGCTTTCCTTGCTTAGCGGCACTAAACACGAAGTATTTACAGGTGTAACGATTCGCTCCGCTGATAAGAAAGTAACCTTTGCGGAAAAGACAGAAGTGGAGTTTTGGTCCCTGTCTGGCTCTGAAATGGACGAATATCTATCGACTGGCGAGCCTTATGATAAGGCCGGAGCTTACGGGATTCAAGGCACAGGCGCGATGTTTGTGAAGAAAATTAATGGAGACTTTTATAATGTCGTCGGATTGCCAGTTTCGCGGGTCTTTAGAGAATTAAGAGCGTTTTCCATAAAGTAGACATATAAGGAAGGCTTGTTAGTGTATGGCGAGCACGGCCACCGATGAATACCATAACGCTAAAAACTGCTGTCTTTCAAGATTTAAAAAGCCTCATGTCCGTATCGCTACCGAACATTAGGCTTTCAGCAGTGCCTCATTCTCAAATATTTGTACAAAACTTAAACGCTAAGCGAACGCCGGAATGCCTCCCGCTTTTCCGTAAAATTAAAAATCATGTGCCACCAGCTTTCTAGCGAAGTGACACATGATTTCTGCTTTACAAATAGCGTAAATGTATCTAAGCTAAACTTCTATATTCGTCCCCACACCTAACTGCTTTAATTTAAAATAAATTCCCTGTGCTAAAACTAAATCAAAGTAAGCTGCTCCTACTGATTTAAAAATGGTTACTTCTTCATCATTTTCTCTCCTGAGATGCTCTCCTACAGCTAAATCACTTAGCTCCGCATAAACATCGGAGAAGCTCCAATTGTGATTTTCATCGGCATCCATTAGCTCCCCCGCTTCCTCTTTAGCCCCGATTAAATCATCAACAACAACCTTAGATGCTCTTTGGATTGTATAAAGATCTATCTCCCTCATTATGGCAAGTACGATCCCACACCATTTACATGTGTTCCGTCCCTCATCACTTTTCCGTTGAGGACCGGCTCATTTGATCTTGTTGCACAACTAATGATATCTGATGATTGAACGACATGATCTACATGATTCATCACTTCAATATTTTGTTGAACGCCGAATTCAATCAGCTTTTCTTTAAATACATTTGCTTTTTCATAG
>DATGSY010000068.1:0-3492 GCA_035302125.1 Atopostipes sp. | reverse complement strand
CCCCATCGCCACGAGCCTTCTCGGAAATAAAGAAAATGACAAAGTGACCATTCAAACCCCTGGAGGCACCATTCAGGTAAAAATCGTTCATGTGAAGTAACGCCCTAAACAATCCAAGTCGCGACTTAGCCAGCCCACGATTCACGAAATATGACGGCTGACCCCCACATTCTTATAGAAGAGAAAACGGCTATCAGTCGATTTTTAAAATGAAGCGAGAAATTTAATCGATAGCCAAATCACCCCCACCCATATAATAAGCTCATGTGTCAATCAGACAAATGAGCTTTAATTTCATCTATTCTTTTATGCTAATTACATGGCGTTGAGGACGCGTTTGAATAATACATTATTTTCTAAATGGACATGGGTGAATGTATTTTTTTCAAGTTGCTCTAGACGTCTGTACACTAGTTTATATGTGTTGCACGCATTTTCTGGTGGGGTGTAATCATTGGTCAAATCACGAATTTCGAATAAAAGTTCTCCAGCATGGGCGTGATCTTCTTCAAGATTATCGACACATGGTTTTGCTTTTCCTTTCAATTCTTCATTATCAGGATGCTTCAGAAATTCAAGAATGATTGGAAAATCATTCGTATCTTCCACAATGGTATGTTCTAATAAATCGGTGCTCAATTCTGCAAAAACCTTTTCCACATTGAAAAGATGGGGATGGCTATCTCCATGAACTCTTACAATCGTAGAAATATATTCCCTAAGGGCGGTCAATTCTTTCTCCAAAGGCTCGTGATATGTTTCCTGAATATAGGCAACCAGTGTTTTATTGCCAAATGCCATGAGGTCAAAAGAACCCTGATTTCCTTCATTTTCCTTTATATCATTAATTCGGCTTAAGATATCTTCTGGGGCAAGGTTTTGTTCCTCAGCTGCCTCCTTTAATGGAATCTTACCGCCGCAACAAAAGTCAATTCTCAATTCCCGAAACAGATCCATACTCTCGGGAAAAGTATTCACAATATCTGCTACTTGAGTATCAATAGTAAGTTGACTCATTATTATGTTCCTCCTTCTGGAAATCCAAATGTTAGATATAATAAAGTCCAATTCTTAAAATAAGTACTATATAAAATCATGGTACCACCTTTTATTGTATCACTGTTACAACCCGTTCAACATACTAATTATTACATTTAAATTACAATTTTTGAGAAAAAATTAATTTTAATAGTTTACTTAAATTGTTCTTCATTTTTCTCATATGATAGTATGGTGTAATATGGCTTAAAAATAACTATCTTTTATTGTTAGAAAGTAGGTTTTTCATGGCAAATACAGAAAAATTCAATTGGAAGAAAAATATACCGCTTTTTGCGGTTTTACTATCAGGTGCTTTTGTCACCATTTTGAATCAAACATTACTGGGAACGGCTCTTCCACCGATTATGGAAGACCTTAATTTAACTGAAAGTACTGCACAGTGGCTCCAATCTGTGTTTATGCTAGTGAACGGAATTATGATTCCCGTGACAGCCTTTTTAATTGATCGTTTTACGACTCGGAGGCTGTTTCTAACCGCGATGGGATTATTCACTATAGGTACATTTATTGCGGCGATCGCACCGAGCTTTTCATTTTTAATGGCCGGACGAATTTTACAAGCATCTGGTGCCGGAATTATGATGCCGCTCATGCAGACCATTTTATTTCTTCTTTTCCCCGTTGAGAGAAGAGGAACAGCCATGGGATTGTTTGGTCTTGTTATCGCATTCGCTCCAGCCATTGGGCCAAGTCTATCAGGTTGGCTTGTTGATCAATTCCCATGGCGTAGTGTTTTTTATGTCGTCTTGCCAATCGCTATTTTCGACATCATCGCTGCGTACTTCTTACTGAAAAACGTCACAGAATTGAAAAAGCCGAAACTTGATATCTTATCCGTTATCTTATCAACGTTTGGGTTTGGTGGACTATTATACGGTTTCAGTATTGCGGGTGATATGGGCTGGTTCAGTCCACATGTTGGAATCTCCACGGTTGTCGGAACGGTGTCGCTCTTCTTATTTATTTCAAGGCAATTGAAATTAGAAGAACCCCTTCTTGAGTTCAGAGTGTTCAAATATGGAATATTCACTTTGGCGACAGCTTTAGGGATGGTTGTTTTTGCGGCAATGATTGGGACAAACGTCATTTTACCCCTTTATATGCAAAATATGATTGGATTCTCAGCTCTTATGTCTGGACTTGTGTTATTACCTGGGGCCATTATTATGGGGCTCATGAACCCAATTACCGGTTATTTATTTGATAAATTTGGTGGGAAGTGGCTTGCTAGACTTGGTCTTTTCCTACTCGCATTGACGACATTTGCGTTCACTAATTTATCGATGGATACAAGCTTTACTTACTTGGCTACGATGAACGGGATTCGGATGGTCTCGATTGCCATGGTCATGATGCCTATGACAACACTGGCTCTGAACCAACTACCGGACCACCTGATTCCACATGGAACCGCCATGAACAATACATTCCGCCAAGTTGCGGGATCGATTGGTACCGCTGTTCTTGTCACCATCATGGCCACGTCCGCTATGCCGGAACAAGGGCTTGAAGGGGCTATTCATGGTGTGAACGTGTCCTTTATTGTTGCAGGCGTTGCAGCAACGATTGGATTTATCCTTTCTTTCAAGCTAAAGGATCCGAAAAAAATGACGTATACTGTGAAAAGATAACAGTTTAAAAATTAATATATCAACAAATACATTCATGAAAAAGTCTTCCTCGTCAAGATGGCACTCTTTAAGCGAATAGCTTTCAGAAAGACTGTCCTCTTTAAGACAGGAAGATTTTTTTATATTTTAAAGGAAACCTCCAAAAGCCATCCACCCGCAAACCATCTTACCAGCCGTCACAACCGAACTTTTCCAACTAAACACTCACTAAAAAATTTTACACAAAAAACAGGGCACACCTTCAAGCTGCCCTGTTTTATATAATTGCTTATTCTTCGTCTTGCAATTTTCTCCATAAAATCTTTCCACTTGCCGTCGTAGGAAAACTATCCCTGAACTCTATGATGCGTGGGTACTTATATGCGGCCATTTGATCTTTGGACCAATCCATAATATCTTCTTCCGTCACGTTCCCCTTAAATTCATCATTTAATATAATTAGAGCTTTGACCGTTTCACCCCGAACAGCATCAGGTGCTCGAACAACACATGCCTGTTGAACAGCAGGATGTTTATACAAAATAGACTCAACTTCTGTCGGCCACACTTTATAACCAGCTGCATTAATCATGCGTTTCAAGCGGTCAACGAGGAAAAAGTACCCCTCTTCATCAACAACTGAAATATCACCCGTTCTAAAAAACTTTTTCCCGTCAATGACGATATGACTTGACTCCGTGTCTTCAGGTCGATTGTAATACCCTTCAAACATTAGCGGACCGTTCACAATTAATTCGCCTTCTTCGTTAGGACCGAGTTCTTCATTTGTTGTCGGATCAATGATGCGTGCATCCACCCC
>DATGSY010000067.1:0-8011 GCA_035302125.1 Atopostipes sp. | reverse complement strand
ATAAAGGAGCGATCCCAAACTTGCGTGAGGATGCGGTGGTTGAAGTGCCTTGATATGTGAATGCCACTGGGGTGGAACCTGTTTCTTTGCGTTTTGATATTCCTGATTTCCATAAAGGGTTGATGGAAGCACAAGTCGCTTCTGAAAAGTTGTTGGTGGATGCTTACTTTGAGAAGTCTTATCAGAAATTGTTAGAAGCCTTTACTTTGAACCAAACTGTTTCTGATGCGAGAGATGCGAAGAAAGTATTGGACGAATTCATCGAAGTAAACGGCGACTATTGGCCGGAATTCAAATAATTAATGACTAAAAAAAGTGCCTCTTTGTATTTGAATGAATACAGCGGAGGCACTTTTTAAATTTTTATAATATCGTGGTCGCATAAATTCATTTCGTGTTCACGAGGCCTCTTTCGTGCCTTTGAAAACACATCTCATGTCTACAAGAGGACATTGCGCCTACACAATTTACATTTGCGCCTACAACATAAAAAAACCCTTGAAACAAAAGCTGATTGTTTCAAGGGCGCATTTCTATTTCTTTGAATAAGCGATTGTTTAATTTGGAGGGTTGTTTTCCTTCTCCTCTGCCAGCAAATCTCGGATTTCTCTTAAGTAGTCTTCTGAAGATGGAATATTTTCTTCTTCTGCTTCTTCTTCTCTCTCCACCTCACGCAAGGCAGCTAATCGATTGATACTTTTAATCGCAAAGAATAAAACAATGGCGATCAGTAGGAAATCAATAATTGCTTGCAGGAATACACCGTAAGCAATGTTCGCCCCATTAAAGGTAAATACTAAGTGCTCGACACTCGCATTTCCAGACACTCCTGCAATAAAAGGCATAATGATGCTATCGACTAAAGCATTCACAATGGCTGTAAAGGCAGAACCCATAACTAAACCAACAGCTAGTTCAATCACGTTTCCACGGGTGATAAACTCTTTAAATTCTTTCCACATAAAATATAAGGCCTTCTTTCAAAATAAATTAAAATTCTTTTTTACATTTTAGATAAAACCGAAGAAAACTGCAAAAATTATAAATGAATCACTTCTCTTCCGTGAGCTCTTTCATGATCTTTTTGGCAGTTTCTGAATTCATGTGTTTTGCTTCTTGAAGACGTTTCGTGACTTTGTCAATATTTTCTCCGGTGGCTCCTACACGAATCGCTAAAGAACGAGCTTGTAAGCTCATGTGCCCTTTTTGAATCCCTTCAGTGACGAGCGCTCTGACAGCTGAAAGGTTTTGGGCTAAGCCGACAGAAACAAGAATGCGAGATAACTCGGCAGCATTCGGTTGCCCAAGCAATCGGTAAGCAAATTGAGCGCCTGGATGAATAGAAAGCGTTCCTCCAACCGATCCAACTGAAATAGGAACAGTTAGCTCACCTACTAAATTTCCATCTGCATCAGTCGTCCAACGAGAAAGTGAACGGTACTGTCCGCTTTTCGCTGCATAGGCATGGACACCCGCTTCAACGGCACGCCAGTCATTTCCAGTCGCCAATAATACGGCATCAATACCATTCATAATTCCTTTGTTATGAGTGACTGCGCGATAGGGATCCGCCAAAGCAAACTGCGTAGCTTCCACGATTCGGTCTCTGACCGTTTCTCCATCCATCGTTATTGTGGCCAAATATTTAGGTTCAATGACACATTTTGCGGTTGCCAAACTTTCTGTCGCGTAATTTGATAAAATGTTCATTAAACTTTCACCGCCAGTCAACTCCTCAAGATAAGGAGCGAGTGCTTCAGCCATCGTATTTACGATATTTGCGCCCATCGCTTCTCCGGTATCGACGATCAAATGCACCACTAAAAACTCCGGTGTTTCAAATTCAGCATCTGCGGGCAGAAGTCGAACCTCGACTTTTCGTGCACCTCCGCCATAATTTAAGATAGAAGGATGTGCCGCATTGGCCAATTCGATGATTCGCTCTTCATTTTCTTGAATGACCTGTTTTGCATGTTCTACATCAAATACATTTTTTAAAGCAATTTGTGCAATCATTAAGCGTTCTTTCATCTCGGTTTGGAATCCGCCTGAAAGACCGATCATTTTTCCAGAATTGCTCGCTGCTGCAACAACAGAAGGTTCTTCTGTCACCATTGGGATTAATACTTCTTCTTCGTCAATGACAAAGTTCATTGCGATGCCAAAAGGGAATTCGTAATTCGTAATGTGATTCTCAATCATTTCATTGGCGACGTCTTGAGGTAAGGTTAAGGTGTTATTCTTTAAGCGCTCATAATCTTCTTCAGAAATTGCTTCAGCTTCCCAAAGCGCTTCCAGTTTTTCGGCATGGGATTTTTTATAAAATTGTTGCAGGTATTCTTTTTTCATTCTATTGGCTCCTTCAGACAAATAAAAAGAGATGAACAAATCATCTCTTATTCTCCGTTTTGTTCATTTCTTTCGTTAATATGCGTTCGCACTTGTTCTAAAATGTCGAAAATGTGGTCATCATCTAACTGATAAATCATTGATTTACCGGATCGAGTGGAACGAACCAAACGAGAATCTTTTAATATCCGTAACTGATGAGAAATGGCCGATTGTTCCATTCCGGTTAATTCGATGATTTCACTCACATTTCGCTTTTTCTCTTTTAATAGGTATAAAATATTTAATCGAGTGGGATCGCTGATTACTTTAAAAAAGCGGCTAATTGTATGGATCTCTTCTCGTTCAGCCAAGTTAAACACTCCTTATTCCATTTCGGATTCATAATTTCATTTTACCATTGTTTCAGTAAATTTGCTAAAATTGAAAATTTAAAATATCTTCGCTAATATAAGAAAGTAGAAGTTTTATATCTCATTATAAAATGGGAGCGTACATAATGTATGCGGTTTATTGACATTGCATGCGAATCATTATAAAATGAAATAGAATTTAATCAACAATTTAAATATATGAATAAATATTTCATTATTAAAAGGAGGAAGCAATGGAACTTCAAGAAATTATAAAAGATGAAAATCGAATTTTGATCGGCGAAGAAGTCCCAGAAGAATATTTAATCGATCCGTATATTCACGAGATCCCTGATATTTATGGCGTCGCCTTACCCACTTCTCATCACGAAGTTGTCGAGTTGGTGAAATTTGCCAAGGAAAAAGATTTAAAAATTATTGCTCGAGGAGCAGGCACTGGGGTGGCTGGAGGACAAGTACCGATTCATGGAAATGAATTAATTATCGATGTCAAACTAATGAACCGCATTCTTGATTTAGATGAAGAGACCTTTACATTAACGGTTGAACCGGGTGCTTTGGTCGGAGACATTCATCAGCATGTAGAAGCTTTAGGGTACTTTTACCCACCAGATCCTGCTTCAAAACATTCGTCCATCGGTGGAAATGTGGCGACGAATGCAGGTGGTTTACGTGCAGTGAAGTATGGAACGACGAGAGATTATGTCCGTGAAATGACCGTTGTTTTACCGAGCGGTGAAGAAATGACGCTTGGAAGTTTAAATATTAAGTCAAGTTCTGGTTATGACTTGTTGGATTTATTTATTGGTTCAGAAGGAACGCTAGGCATCACTACTCAAATTAAACTTCGCTTGCTGCCATTACCCGCAGCAAGACAAACGATTCTCATTTCATTTGAAGATGTCTTTAAAGCGACAGAAGGAACGCTAGCGATTTTAACCAGTGGAGCAGATCCATCAGAAGTCGAGCTCTTTGAAAAAGATGCCGTGTTCTATGCAGAACAACATTTAGGGTATCCGCTGCATACACAAGAGGGAGCCGCTTATTTACTTGTGGAGCTGGACGGGAATGATGAGTTGGAACTTCAAGCGCGTATAAGTACGGTCATCGAAGCCGTCGCTCCATTATCACTAGAAACCATCCCGTTTGAAGATCCAGATGAAGCGAGAAAAGCGAGACTTATTCGCGATAATATTTTGATTGGTTTGATGGAATATACAGAATACGAAATGTTAGATGAAGTCGTGCCGATTAACAAGTTTGCGGAGTTGATTCAGTACACTAAAAGCTTACAAGATAAGCATGGCATCGAAGTCTTGAACTTCGGACATTCGGGTGACGGAAATGTACATACGATTTTGATGCGTGGAGAATTGTCGGAAGAAGAATGGAATACCAAAAGAAAAGCTTTGCTTGATGATTTATATCAAAAAGTCAAAGAGTTAGGTGGTCTACCTTCCGCTGAACACGGGATTGGTATCGTAAAGAAACCGTATCTGGAGAAGATGAGTGATGAAGTGAATCTTAAATACATGCGTAAAATCAAAGAAGTATTTGATCCAGAAAACCGATTAAACCCAGGAAAATTATTTTAAACCAAGAGATACAAAGGTATAGATGACGCTTGTTGTCTATACCTTTTTATATGTCCACATAGAGAAATCATTTTTAAATAGATTATTCTTTTAAAACGATTTATAATCAAAAGGAGAATTTATGAATGACAAGAGACATTTGATTATCTATTTGTTCAAAAAAATAGGGAATAAGGATTATAATGGTGTTGTAAATGAAATTATCCGAAATAGATAGGGGAAAGTATGGAAACTAGACAGTTGGATCACGAAGAAATCCAAACGTTTTGTGCACAAATTTCATCATCTTTAAATATTGAAGTCCTAGAAACTGCGACATCAACCAATGATATAGCGAAAGAGCGATTAATTGAACAACCGGAAAAAATGCATCTGATTGCAACGAACAAACAAACGGCTGGCCGTGGTCGCCAAGGAAAGTCTTTTTATTCAAGTCTAAAACACGGCTTGTATTTTTCGATTGCCTTGAAACCGAATGAAAGTAGTCTCACGAATATTCCTTTATATACGATTATGGCAGCAGCAGCTTTAATTGAAGTGCTCGAATCTTCGGTCGAAGAGCCTTTGGCTATAAAATGGGTCAACGATATTTTTTATAATGGCCGTAAAATAAGCGGCATCTTGAGTGAAATGGTTTCTAACGGAGGTTCCTTAAATCGACCTGGCGTGGTGGTCGGCATTGGAATTAATTTTGCAGGGAGTTTTAATGAAGCGGATGAACAAACGAAAGGTGTTGCAGGTACATTATTTGGCGAGGAGTTACCTGAAAGCTTCAATCAAAATCAATTTTTAAGCGAGTATGTAAACCAATTTCATCATTACCATCAACATTTTCAAGAAAAAGTCTTTATGAAGCCTTATGAAGAACATTTAATGGGAGTTGGTCAAACAGTCACTTTTAAGAGAAACAACCAATTGGATGAGGGAACAATTCGTGGCATCAATGCACATGGTCATTTATTGGTCGAAAAAGCGGATGGCACAATAGAAGCACTCTATGGCCAAGCCATTCACTTCAGCAGTTCGCAATTTGCGAAAGAATGAATCAAAAATTAACATCGTTTAAAAGAACATATCGCTGGAAGAGAAGTTATGCTATAATTAAAATGTAAACGCTTTTATTAGGAGTGGAAGCTCTCGTAAAGGCAGTGAAATGACCTGCACATCGATTCCAACAAAGAAAGGAAGCACACTATGGCCACAAGAAGACAATTCAAAACAGAAACGATACGTAAAGAAAACGACTTGTTGTCACCGTTGAAGTCATTAGTTGAAACGGCATTTTACCGAAACAATGTGAAAAAAGTGAAAACATTAGAAGAGGCATATACATATGCTTCCAACACCCCGACAGTCACTCAATTAGATCAGACAGTGAAACATGCGGAAGAATTGGGTTTGCCAAAAGATGCTAAAGTATTGGTAGAAAACGGCAGTAGTGTAGTAGGACGAACAGCGAGAGCGCGTAGAATTTATGGCAAAGATCCTGAAGAAGATGCAAAGCTTCTGAAAATTGTGATGGATGCCATCTATGAAGCCACGAATTATCCTTTCTTAGAGGGTGAAGCGATTGTTGGTTTAGACGAAGAGTTTATGGTGCGCGCGCATTTGCTGACACCAGAGGCTGAAGCGAATAATTTATATTCTTGGTTATTAAACTTCCAAATGTTTGATGAAGAATATAAAAAGCGTTATAAACATTCAAAAGAATATGAAGAAAATGACATTTATATTTTTTCAGATCCTTCTTGGGAACATGAAGACTATCCAGATGGCTTATCTTATATCGATTCAGATCATAATGTGGCTGTCATTTTAGGGTTACAGTATTTTGGTGAATTGAAAAAAGGAACGTTAACCCAAGGCTGGGGAACAGCTGCACGACAAGGGTATGTGGCTTGCCATGGCGGGCTGAAAAAATTTGTAAAAGATAACGATGAAGCACATGTGACAGCCTTCTTTGGATTATCGGGATCTGGGAAATCGACGTTAACACACTCGAAACATGAAGGAAAATATGATGTAACGGTTTTACATGACGATGCTTTTATCATCAATCAAGAGACAGGAACTTCGATTGCGTTGGAGCCGGCTTATTTTGATAAAACAAGCGATTATCCAACGGGTCATCCAGAACAAGATTACTTTGTAACGGTGCAAAACGTGGGTGTGACAGTGAACGAAAAGGATGAGAAAGTCCTTGTCACAGAAGATATCCGTAATGGAAATGGTCGTACAATTAAGTCTCGCTACAGCACACCAAACCGGGTAGATGCAATCAACGAACCGATTAATGCCATCTACTGGATTATGAAAGATGAAACACTCCCTCCGATTATTCGAGTCACGGATCCGACTGTAGCCTCCGCAATGGGTTGTACTTTAGTCACCAAACGTACAAGTGCAGAAAACGTGGAGAATGTAGGAGCTGTAGTTGTTTCACCTTATGCGAATCCGTTCCGTGTTTATCCTCTGGTAGATGATTATAAGGCCTTCAAACAGCTCTTTGAAAAAGGCGTCGATTGCTACGTCATCAATACAGGGAAATTCATGGGCAAGGATATTCCGCCGAAAGTTACATTGGAGAGCATTGAACATAATGTTGAAAATGACGCAGAGTACCGACCTTTTGGTAAGGTAGAAGCCTTTGAATACTTGCCAGTCGAAGGATATGAAGTGCCGTTTGAGGATGACGAGTACCGAGAAGCGGTTATCAAAAACATGGGTACACGAATTGAGCATGTGAAGACAACACTTGCTGAAGAAGAAGCGCCAAATGATTTACCGGATGAAATTGTAGACAGTATTCAAGCTGTTGTTGATCAATTAGGCGAACAGTAAAATAATCATATAGATATAAAAAACTCTCCTTTTGATGGGAGAGTTTTTTATGTGCAAATCATGTACGATTTATAAGAATAATTATGCTATCAAGACAAGTGAGTATAAAAACTTGCTTCACTTGGTAGGATACCGTCTCTATCGAGACAAGTGAGTCCCAAAAACGACTCCACTTGTCTGGGTAACACTTTTTAAGGAATGAATATTATCTTTTACTCTTTAATTTTTTCTGCAGATAAATGATGACAACCAAATTTCCCAAACAATTCATCATCGCGTCATTTTACAACAGTTAAATCATTCATTTTTTGAACTTCTTGCCAGCTCTAAGTTATCCCCATGATTTACAAAGACCATGCTCACTAAAGCGACTGCAAAGCAGATATTGGCGAAGACAAAAAGCAATTCATTCGTGTTAAAAATATCTTGAATGGCGCCATAACTAATCGGACTGACAATCGCTGCGGTAAACGAAAAGAGGTAGTAGTAACCTGTAAAAGATCCGATCGATTTGTCTGCTGCGAATTCTAGAACCATTGGTAAGGAGTTGATATTGATGCACGCCCAGCAAGCACCGCCTAAAATCAAGAGGACCTGAACAAGCCATTGACTCGGTTGAGCTAAAATCGGCAAGAATAAAACGATAATGCCAATCAGCCCCATTAAAATGGTTCTTTTTCGACCAATTTTTTGAGCAAGTAAACCAGCCGGAATGGCAAAGACTAAAAATGTTAATGAAAATCCGGTCAACATCATTGTGGCTTGTCCGCCAGAAATGCCGTAAGTATTTGTTGCATATAAAGTAAAGAAGGTTTCAATCGCATTATAGCCCATGAACCAAGCAAAGATGGC
>DATGSY010000066.1:0-2840 GCA_035302125.1 Atopostipes sp. | reverse complement strand
GGCTTGTCTGGAAGGTTTAGCTTCTGGACCGGCGATTGAAGAAAGATTTGGCACAAAAGCAGAGCATTTACCAAGTGACCACGTGGCATGGGAAATCGAAGCACATTACTTAGCGCATGCAGCCATGGCTTATACAACCGTATTAAGTCCAGCATGTATTATCTTCGGTGGCGGTGTAATGAACCAACCGCATCTCATTGACAAAGTAAGAGAAAAATTTGAAACCTTATTAAATGACTATCTAGATTTACCGCCGTTAGAGGAATACATTATTTCTCCCGGATTAGGAAACGAAGCGGGAATTAAAGGAAGTCTCTTGCTGGCTGAACGCGCTAGAACTAAATAATTTTTGAAAATAGGTATTCGGCAAGTCCGGATATCTATTTTTTAATCACTTTGTAACAATGTTTATCATTGATTATTATATGGATAAATTGCATTGGAATCGTATTCATTGGACAAAACCTTTAAATTGCATAGCGGGAAGTGTTACAATGAGATTACATAAAAGAATCTTGGAACTAGCGAAAATGAATCGCTAACTAAAGAGGTGAAAGGATGGGCTACAAAGATTACAAAATAGGCGACAGAATAGACGTCAATGTCACAGGTATTCAACCCTATGGTGTTTTTGCATCTCTAGATGAAGAGACTCAAGGCTTAATTCATATTTCTGAAGTCAAACATGGTTATGTAGAGAATTTAAAAGAACTTTTTGAATTAGGAGAAGAACTTGAAGTGGTTGTCTTAGATATCGATGAATTTGATGGACGGATCAGTTTGTCGCTGCGAGCACTGCAAAAGACCAAACATCATCCCTTTTCAAACCGCAACAAAAATCCGCGCTATGGAAGACAAACGGGTATAGGGTTTGAAACGTTAGGGGAGAAATTACCTCAATGGATTGATGTGGCATTAGATCGAATCGAAGAAAAATATGAAAAGTAATTGCTTGAAACAAGGTCATTGAAAATCATTTACGAATGATTTAGTAAAGGAGATCAATGAAATGATCAATAATAATCCATGCGTAGCATATACAGTTATAACAAGAAGAGAAGATGGAAAGATGATGTTCTTAGTTGAAGAAAGTAAAGCGGAGTTTGCTTTTCCTCTAACTTCTTACGAAAAGTCAGGTACTGGTCTTGCTTCGGTGATTGAAGAAATAAAATCAGCACTTAGGTTGGACATTGATCAATTAGAACTTACAGAACTCATCAATACAGTCATTGAAAACCAAAGAATCCCTTTGTTTGTTTTTAGTTACCAAGATGAAGAGTTACAGTTGAACGAACTGGTAGGACCTACATCCGGTCTTCACTGGCAAGTTTCTGATCATTTTACAGACACGCTTCAAAAATACGATATATCTGGAGTACCAAACTTCGATCGTGATTAAACAGAAATCATAGATTCTGTTTTTTCTATATAAGTGAAAAAGTCTTATCTATAGAAGAAAGAGAATAATGAGTGATAAAATTCTTGAATTCATACTCACGCTTAAGCTAAACTAATAATGGCTTTTGGTAGTACCATTTTAGAAAAATTGGAGGATGCATAAATAATGACCCATTTATCATTTGATTATTCAAATGTTGTTGACCAATATGTCAGCGAACAAGAACTAGAGAACATACAATCGCAAGTCACCTTAGCCGATAAAGAGTTAAGAGAAGGAACTGGTCCAGGAAACGACTTTTTAGGCTGGATAGACCTTCCAGAAAACTACGACAAAGAAGAGTTTGGTCGAATCAAAGAAACAGCCAAAAAAATTCAATCCAACTCAGAAGCGCTTATTGTCATTGGTATCGGAGGTTCATACTTAGGTTCACGTGCGGCAATCGATTTCTTATCTCATTCATTTGCCGATCAATTAGATGATGAAACAAGAAACGTACCAAAAATCTATTACGCAGGGAACAATATCAGTTCAACATACTTAGCGGATTTAGTCGATATCGTAAAAGACAAAGATTTTTCGATTAATGTCATTTCAAAATCCGGAACAACAACCGAACCAGCGATTGCCTTCCGTATTTTCAAAGACTTACTCACTGAAAAATATGGTGAAGACGAATTAAAAGACCGTATCTTCATAACAACGGACTCTGAAAAAGGGGCGTTAAAAACTTTAGCGGATGCTGAAGACTATGATACATTTGTCATTCCTGACGATGTGGGTGGACGTTTCACAGTGTTAACCGCGGTTGGTTTATTACCGATTGCAGTGGCAGGTGGCGACATTGATGAATTGATGCGCGGAGCACAAGATGCCCGTGAAGCTTATTCAAGCAATAATTTAAAAGAAAACGAAGCTTATCAATATGCGGCATTACGCAACATTTTATACCGTAAAGGGAAAACGGTCGAAATGCTCGTAAACTATGAGCCTCGTTTAAGCTACTTTAACGAATGGTGGCGTCAACTATTCGGAGAATCTGAAGGGAAGGACCAGCGTGGAATCTATCCAACAAGCGGGAATTTCTCTACAGACTTGCACTCAGTGGGTCAATACGTCCAAGATGGTCGCCGAGATATGATGGAAACTGTCGTTAATATCGAAAAACCAGCGCGTTCCATTAATATTCCAGAACAAGAAGAAGATCTAGATGGCTTAGGGTACCTCGAAGGAAAAGATGTCGACTTTGTCAACGACAATGCATTCCAAGGAACTTTACTCGCACACGTGGACGGGGGCGTTCCAACGTTCGTATTAAACGCACCAGACACTTCTGCATACACATTAGGTCACTTGTTCTACTTCTTTGAAATAGCAGTTGGTATTTCAGGGTACTTAAACGCAGTGAATCCATTCGACCAGCCTGGAGTAGAAGCCTATA
>DATGSY010000065.1:0-2321 GCA_035302125.1 Atopostipes sp. | reverse complement strand
GTGAAAAACCATGTCAGCAATATTTTGCAGAAGATGAATGTGAACGACCGTACCCAAGCAGTTGTCACAGCGATTAAAAATGGTTGGGTCGAAGTACTGTAAATCATTTTGAATAAAAATACAAGTTACTTATGAAAATCCGAATTGTTCCACAAGCGTATTGGAAATATCCTCTGTTTTTGGTACATGCTCATGCATGCGTTTGCATCAGGCCTGTATTACTCCGGAGCGGTACAAGTGGAACGTTCGGATTTTTGAGTGTTCTGGTGTCGGTTGAAATGGCAGAATCCGCCACTTCTGTATGTGTAAAATTGTTCTCGGTGATATTTCTACAAAATCCTAGCCAAAAAAGAAGAGGCACTCTATCATATAAATGTATGCTTCGCAGGCAAATACATTTAGAAAGAGGCCTCTTCATGAAAACCATTATATCAGCCTGAATTATTCATAGCTCCTTGAAAGACTATGTTTTGGTTTGTTTTAAACAAAATAGACAATGTTTATCTGGAATCAGCAACAAAAATGGGTATTTATTTCAGTAATTCGATATTTTCGTTGATAAACTCCTAATTTTGGGCATACTTCACCCAGGACTGAAAAAGTCACTTTTTCAGTTAATTAAAATTTGATTCCTTTTACTCAATTTGCAGTTTTTGTATCCGATCCAATACATTCCAAAAGAACTTCTGGTAAACAAAACTGGATGACAATTTAAAATAAAAGGATCTTCCGGATTTGACCAGTCTACTGGCTACTTTAATTAGTCGTGTACGGATTGTGTCTATCTGCATCGACTTCTGACCATCTGGGAAGCAAAGTGTTCGTAACCAGTTCGTTAAATTATAAGCGAGTAAGGCCAACATCATTTTAACTTCATTTACGAGGAAGGAATGACTATTCATCTTATCAAAGTAAAAGCCAATCTTAGCTTCCTTGATATAGTTTTCCATCGTCCCTCTTTTTTGGTAAGCACGAACAATAGCTTCGGAAGAAGCTATTTCAAAATTGGTGACAAAAAAGGAATGGGTGAAGAACAATTCGCCCGCTGGGCGAACAGATTGTATAATGACCTTTCTTGGTTTAGACCATGACTTAGCTTGATAAATAGTTTCTTCAAAATAACATTCTGTTTTTGAAACATCTAATGGTGTGGTAGAAGGATGGTATTCATTAGCGATATTCCGCAAAATGGCATTAGACTTCAGTCGAATGATATAAAAAACGGATTCCTTTTCGCACAATTCATATAATGCTGGAACGGCAAACCCACTGTCGCCACGAAGGAATAAAGTCGTTTCAGGGAACTTTTCGTTATAATGTTCGATCAAAGGCTGAATAAATTCAACGACGCCATTGGATGTATAAACGTTCCCAGGACGAAGCTTTGCCTTTAAGAAGTCACCAGTGGCACCATCAAAAGCAACCAAAGGGTGAAAACCCATGGTTCCGTAGTGGGAATTGTAAGAAGAATCCTCTTGATTGCCATATGTGTCAGAATGAGTAGAATCCAAGTCTATAAATAGAGACTGTGCTTTACGGAAGGCATGGACTTTATCCAACAGCTCTTGATTTGCCTGATTTAAACTTTCGAGTGAACTTTTATCAAAACGGGTGTAAAAACGTGACAAACTTGGCTGTGAAGCTAAGGCTGTTGTTCCAATGACATGTGTAAAAACAGGGTCTGTCGTTAAATAATCAGCTGCATCATCTTCAAAGTAACCAGCAACCATTTGATAAATCTTTTGACGTAATAAATTGTCATTCGAATGTAGGTAATGAGCCCTGGAGTCGTTTAACTTCAAGTGTTTTTCTAATACCATTGAAAACCCAATTTTTTCGTCGAGTTCTCTATAGAGTAATTCACCTGTATCGGAGGAAAGAGAGCCTCCGTCATTTGATAATTTTATTTTACGATTGAAATTAAGTGTTTTTTGCGTTAAAGTAGCCATATAAAGAATCCTTTCTGTGTTTTTGTGTGGTTACTTAAACTCTAACAGAAATGGATTCTTTTTTCATTTTTTAAGTGAAACTAGAATGAGCTTAAAACGCCTGTATTTCAAGCGATAGTAGTTCATTCTTTATTATCCGTGAATAATTCAGGTTAAATGCTGTTCCCAGGCTTTATTTCTAATTGATGTATGTATTAATAACCGTTTGGATCTAGGTATAAATATTATTAATCATTAGCGTTGCATAAACGAAAATAAAAATTGTCAAGTACTTTTGCTATAAAAGTAAATTATTATTTATTCCGAATCTTGGGAATTTAAACTTTTAATCCATAAAAAAACCCCTTATAATTGGGATAGGTAGTTCTGTCC
>DATGSY010000064.1:0-7241 GCA_035302125.1 Atopostipes sp. | reverse complement strand
ATCTGGGGAGATGACATTGATGAATTGGTTGAAGAAGGAACTATTTTCCGTGCCGACTCCATAGAGGAATTAGCCGAACAGTTAGAGATTGATCCAGCCGTTTTACAAGAAACACATGATACCTTTAATGGGTATGTTGAGGCTGGTGAAGACGCAGACTTCGGACGTACACTCTTTGGTGAACCATTAGTAACACCACCTTTCTTTGCTTCTCCACGTGTTCCAACCGTCCATCATACTATGGGTGGTTTGCAAATTAATCTTCAAACGGAAGTTTTAAATGAAGTAGGTGAACCCATCCCTGGTTTATATGCAGCTGGAGAAGTGACTGGCGGTATTCATGGTGCAAACCGTCTCGGGGGTAATGCACTAGTTGACATCCATGTCTTTGGACGCGTAGCTGGAGAAACTGCTGCCAAAGCAATAAAGTAAAATAAGTGTGTTGAAATAAACAGACTGCGTATTAAAAATAATCAGATGAATGAGTGACTTTAAATCGGTTGTCTGCCGAAACAAGTCACTCATTTTTGTAGTCTCTCTCCCAAGTACAATATAGAGGTAATTTTTCCTCAAGTCTTCTATTTTTTATGGTAAACTAATTAAAAAATAAAGGAGACAGATTTATGCCTTCTCTTATAAACCGAATGCTATTTATTTTTATTCTGATGTTTGTTTTAACCACTCTTCGTTTCTTGTTTGCAGGTCGTGCGAGGAATAATAAAATAGAAAAACCAAGTTTCATCCAACGCTTTGCTTTAGGTGTACAAGTTGCCATAACTGGTTTAATGGCATTTATAGTATTTATGGGGTTGATTTTGAAAGACTCTGAAATGATTATCGTTGGTTCTGTAATCGTTATTATTTTTGGAGCCATTCTATTCGGCACACGTCGCAAATTTAAAAGATTTTACACAGAAAATGAAGAGTACTTTTATTTAGACCAGCAGTATGTGGTAGACTGAGTTTACTATGAAGATATTACGGATTGGATTACTTTACGCAAACGCATTGGTGTACTCGATCCCCTCCAGGCAGAAGACACTTATGTGGTCGTAAACTTTGCTTTTCACGATCCAGAAATTCTCCTGACGCACCTGGCTGAAATGACATTTTCTGGTAAATTTAACCAATCCGATGAAGACAAGACGGACGATCCATACCGCGAACAAGAATTTATAGACCATCTTCAAAAGAACGGGTATGGACACATCATAGAAAAATTTGTAGAAAAAGAAGGTTCTCAAAAGTCTTAACACTGATTTACTGTTCTATCTGAGTTATACATAATAACATCCCCATCATCGAAAGCTCATTTTTCGGTGATAGGGATTTTTTATTGGTCAAAAAGAATGCATGCAAAATCCATACTAAGACCGATGTGGTCGCGAGAAATATTTCCTATAATGTATAGTAGATAAAGAATAGAAAGGACTTGCCCACATGAGATTATTAGGAAATATCGTATGGTTCATTTTAGGAGGTTTCATTAGCTGGATTTCATGGATTCTTGTCGGGATTCTTTGGTCGATTACCATTATAGGGATTCCCGTCGGCAAACAATGTTTCAAATTTGCGAAAATGTCAGCCGCCCCCTTTGGCAAAGAAATTCAATTCAGTGACAGTGGAACTTCATTATTAGTGAATATTGTCTGGCTCTTTTTAGGTGGGTTCGTCATGGTCATCGAAGAAGTAACTTTAGGTTTTCTCTTTTGTTTAACGATTGTAGGAATACCATTCGGTTTACAGCACTTTAAGCATGCAAAACTTGCCCTCCTTCCATTCGGAGCTAGAATCTATAAAGTATAAAAATAATTACAATTATAAATGTAATATGAAAGCTCCACTATAGGAAGAGTCAATTCCTAAGTGGAGCTTTCTGTATAAAAAATTTAAGTTGTAATTAATTTGAAAGGTTTCTTTCAATTTCAGCTTCAATCTCCGTTTTTCTCTTATGAAATTCTTCCATCCGCATCTCATCCACTGAACCTGTTTCCACAACCTCTTTGATATTCGTCATATGATAATCCCAGCCCGCAAAATCTTGGCTGACTGTTCCAAACGAAAAAGGCAAGACTTCTGTGAACGTCAACTTAGTTTTACCATCATATTCGCTTAATTTAAAAGTAACCTGACCTGTCCCCCATTCATAAGCGATCAAGCGATTCTTTTCTAAATTAAGAATATCCATCCGCTCGTAAGTTCCATCACCCAGATCGAATAAGACTTCATTCTCTTCATTGAAAGACAATTCTCGAAACCAAATTGAAATACCTTCTGTGGTCGCTAAATAATCAAAGACTTGTTCAGCTTTAGCATCAATTACTACACTCAACGTTTGTTTAGCATGGGTATCGTTTGTCGCATATTCTCGCTCAATCATTATTTTTTTGCTCCTTTTAAACAGTCTATTTACATCTAGTTTCAAAAGGCAGTGATTTATATATTCAACGGCTTTTTCTTCAATTATTTATCGGCTTTCTCTTGTACTTAGATTTTATTTTTTCGGTTACTTCTGATTTATATTTTTCAAAATCCGAGGATTTTTCGTGCTCATTGACCACCCATAGCACGAAATCAATACCTTATTGGAATGCCATATTTGATTCATAGCCATTTAGCTCCATAAAAATTTCTAATGATATAAAAGCTGTTCCTTTATTCCCATTGTGAAAGACATGTTTTGTAGATATGTTAATCATCAAAATCGCTGCTTTATCATAAATCGTTGGATATAGTTCTCGACCGAATAATTTTCCTTTCGGTGCATTCACTAACATTTCTAATGCTCCTGGTTCTCTAATTCTAATAATTTCATTTGGTGTATTTGTTGATAAAGTCTTTTCATTAAAATAAATAATTTCTTCCTTTTTCAAATATCTCATATTATAACTCCGCTAAAGCTCTTATAATACCATCATATTTCTCAAGGGTTTCGTTCAATAGTTCTTTTACTTCTTCATCAATTGCATTTTCTTGTTCTTTCTTATTTGCTTTTTTCATTACAATCATCGATTCGTTATCTTTATCTTTGACAGTAATATATTGAATTTCTTCTCCATCCCTTACACCAAGCGTTTCTTTCACTACATTTGGTACAGTCACAATACTGCTATTCCCACTTTTTCTAACCTTGAAGGAGTTAACAGTTGAACTTGCTTTTTTATCGCTCTTTGCAATTTCAATAGTATATTTTTCTTCTTTTTGACTCATTTTGACACTTCCTCTCTTTTACTGTATATACAGTATATACTGAAAATCAATCAAATAATCCTACTCATGTTTATCAATTTTCAAATAATCAAATGTTTTAAAAAATAAAAAACGATTCGACAGCCTACTTCCTGTTCTATATATTTAGAAGTAACAATATTTAGTATTTCAACCATTACACTCTACCTCTGTTTCGCATGTGTCTCATTTGTTTTTTTATCTCCGTCTATTTTTTTATGACACCTAGAAAATCATGTTATACTCATTTAAAGTTAAATTAACAATGGACTATCCATGGGAGGCTTACTGATGCTGCAACTTCGATCCGTACAATTTAATATTCCAACTCAATACAAGAATACGTATCCTTACAATTTACCAGTTTTACAGCAAGTTAAAGAAATTGAATTCACCAAGTCTGTGACTATATTAGTAGGGGATAATGGTACGGGGAAATCCACCTTACTAAATATGCTGGCTGCTAGCGGTGACATGATTACGATTGGTGACAATAAGACAAACTCTATTTGGTCTGATGATTTGATACGTACGATAAAACTCACTTGGAATCTCAAAACGAAGACCGGCTTTTACTTTAAGGCGAATGATTTTATCCAGTTTATCGAACAAACAAAAGAAACAAAACGAGAAGCCAGACAGGCCATTCAAGAAATTCAAACAAATAATATGGATTCATTAGCCACTATGCCTCATGCCCGTACTTTGCATGACTTAGAACAATTTTATGGAGAAGGATTAGAATTTCGTTCACACGGTGAAAGTTTTCTTGATTTATTTCGAGCACGCTTTCGACCCAATGGCTTGTATTTATTAGACGAACCAGAAGCTCCCTTGTCACCACTCAATCAGCTGGCCCTTATTTCGCTAATGAAAGAAAATGTACAAACAGGGGCACAATTTATTCTTGCGACACATTCCCCTATGCTAATGGCTTTTCCTAATGCAGAAATCTTATTGCTAGAAAAGGATCATCTGACAAAAGTTTCTTATGAAGAGTTAGAGCATGTTAACCTAACGCGTGATTTTTTGAATAATTCCCAGAGTTTCTTAAGGCATTTATAAATCATAGATAAATTAAAATAATTAATAACAGCAAAAAGCCCCACTTCAGGACTAAACGGGTCCCTAGTGGAGCTTTCTTGTTGCCATGAAATTCAATGAATAATCTATAACTTTCAATCTGTCTTCTTTTCTCTTTTAAAAAATTGCTTTAATCGATAGAATAACCCTTTTTTATTGGAAACTACAATCGTGTTTTGTTCTTCAAGGGCATGCTTTTTATCTTTCGAGGTATAAGGAACATCTGTATTTTGTCTAATCATATTGTCGTTTATTCGCGACCCATTCAACATTCATCTCCCCCTCTACTTCACTTATTTTGCTGATTCATTTCTACCTACCCTAATTGTATCCGCTTTCTCATTTAATAACAAGCGAAACAATTTCTTAACTTAAGTCAGAAGATTTCAAATGACCGATTAAAGAGGAATAGATTTTTTTACCCACTCTGATTCTCTTTTAATCTCAGTCAGATTTTATGCTAAACTGACTGGGAGTATAAAAGAAACGGTGATAATCAATGAAAATAGCAATTGTCGGTTTTGGTGTCAGCGGAGCGGCTCTATTAATGTCCCTAAAAACATCTGGGAAGTTAGACGCTGACATTCAAGTGGATATTTTTGATCCAAACAATGAGCCAGCAGTCGGTTTACCTTATGGGAAAGATACTAAACATCTTCTCTTAAATGCTTTTACTTCTGCGATGTCATTAAATCCAAAAAACAACTATGAATTTTCTGAATGGCTAGAAAAACATTACCCAGAATATGATGTCACAGTCGATTTAGTACCACGTACAGTGTTTGGGGAGTACGCCAAGGAGCGTTTAACTCCACTATTAGAAGAAGACAATGTGACGCACTATCCAAAAGAAATTGTCGATGCGATTATTCAAAACACATCTTCTTCTCCTACATATCAATTAGAAGATGCAAACGGTAAAAAATATGGAACTTATGACTCTCTCTTTTTTGCGGTAGGTAACCCACCTTATCGAGATTTTTATGATTTATCGGGGCTTGAAGATTATATCCATAATCCTTATCCAGTGGTTGAAAAATTAAAAGACATTGATGAGGATGCAAAAATAGCGATTATCGGTTCAAACCTTACAGCGTTTGATCTAGTCAACTACTTGAGCCATGAAAAAGATTTGCAGCAGCCAATTGGTATTTTTACAATCGTCCCCCACTTTAATACGCTTCGGGTGCCACCTTATCAAGGTCCTGCCCTTCAGTATACTCTAGATAGAGAGTGGATTGAAAAAGAAGCAAGTGAAAATAAAGGCGTTGTTCCTTTAGAACGAATGGTTGAAACCATCAACAAAGATCTAAAAGCCAATAACATTGATCTAACTGCGATTCGTAAAAAATATGACCCTGCTGATTTAGAAGGGACTTATCACACTTACTTTAATCAAGAACATCCAGAACTTTCGAAATTGCAAGGCTATATTGCGCGTTTATCTGGCTACTTGGGTGATCTTTATATGGCCTTGTCAAATGACGATCAAATCCGCTACCACGTAGATTACGCTCGACTCTTTAGCCACTATCAAGTACGATTAGCGCCTGATGCAGTGGAAAATATGTATCACATGCAGACGCGAGACAAGCTTTTCGTGGTACCCGATTTAGTGGACATCAATAAAGACGATACGTTTGTTTTAAACAGTCAAAGTGGTGATGTGTATGAAGCAGATCTCGTAATCAATGCTTCTGGTTTCGATTTTAATACAGACCAAATTGGGGATAAAAACCCTTTACTGACAAACCTTTTAAATAAAGGATTTCTTTTGGATAAAGACAAACGGGGCATTTTAGTGACTTGGCCAGAAAGTCAAGTCATCAATCAACGTTATGGCCAGTTGGATAACTGTTTCTTTATTGGTCCTTGGATATCCAATACCCATTATGCGAATAACAATGTCAAAGCCCTTGTCCAAAAAGCGGATGAAATTGTTTCTCAATACATGGACATCTAAGTTATCATAAAAAATGGTGTTCAACTTATAGTTGAGCTGTGCCCTTCAAATTAGAACAAAACAAACGACTTTGAATGGACTTTTTTTAAATCACTTTTTTCAGTTTCGGTGTTATAATGAGTAAATGATAAAAGTATACAAGGAGGACCTTATGTCTAAGAACCAGCAATCTAATTTAAAAGCATTTTTAAAGAAAAAGAATATTGAAATTTCTGTTCAACGGTACTTCATTGATGCCTTGGGCAGCATGGCTCAAGGGTTGTTCGCCTCTCTGTTGATTGGGACGATATTCAATACAATAGGCCAACAATTAAATCTTCCTTTCTTAACAGAAACGGTATGGCCGATTGCTAACTCGATGACGGGAGCAGCGATAGGGGTTGCGGTGGCTTATGCTTTAAATGCACCACCTTTAGTTTTGTTTTCATCCACCATCACAGGAGCAGCGGGCAATGCTTTAGGAGGACCTGCTGGGGCTTTTGTAGCGGCATTAATTGGTGCTGAATTCGGCAAGTTGGTCTCAAAGGAGACCAGACTCGATATTATTGTCACGACTGGAGTAACGATTCTTTCAGGTGTTTCAGTTGGATCTGTTATTGGCCCACTCATTGGACGCTTAATGACTACTATGGGAGAAGTCGTCATGTATGCGACTGAGCTTGCACCATTTGCGATGGGTGTTATCGTTTCTGTGATTGTCGGTATGGTTTTAACTTTACCTTTCAGTAGTGCCGCTTTAAGCTTAATGTTAGGTCTTGAAGGTATCGCTGCAGGTGCTGCAATGGCCGGTTGTTGTGCGCATATGGTTGGATTTGCCTTTATGAGCTTTAAAGAGAATGGTTGGAGCGGAGTAGCGGCTCAAGGATTAGGAACTTCTATGCTTCAAATTCCTAACTTAATCAAGAATCCTTGGTGTCTCCTGCCACCAGTGATTGTTTCGGCAATGACCGGTCCCCTGTCCACCATG
>DATGSY010000063.1:0-3624 GCA_035302125.1 Atopostipes sp. | reverse complement strand
TCCGTTACGAGCCAATAATGGTCCCATAACAACAATCGATGCACGCATCTTGTTCATAAATTTAAAGGGAGTGTCAGATTTCAATGGCATCGTGGCATCGACGACCATTGTTTTTTCTTCTTCATCAAAGTTAATTTCAATGTTTAAGTATTGTAGTACTTCTTTCATGATATAAACATCGGACAATAAAGGAATATTCGTAAATTTACTTGGTTTGTTTTCGCCTAAAATACTCGCCGCCAAGATAGGTAGCGCAGCATTTTTAGCCCCTTCTATTTCAACTGTACCAGTGAGGCGGTTGCCGCCTTGGACAATAATTGAATCCATTTCTAATACCTCCAGCATATTTTTAATCATCTATCTGTCAATCTCTCTTGGGTGTTTTCTACATAACCCCTTTAAACACTTCCCCGATTGATTGAATAACTCTCTATCTATAGTTATACGGAAATATTTATTTAAAACCGGGGTCGTTTCTTTATCTCTTTAATTCGATTTCAGTATATCAAATTCTATCTCTCGAATTAAAGCCATTCGCTTTAGAGGGATTAAAAGAATGTTATTGTAAGAATGTTAAAAGATTTTGTGTATAAGTCATAAAGTCTAAGAAAAAACTACTTACTGTATACCCAAGGGCAACAGCAAATAATACATAAAATACTCTTAATTGCTGAGGCGTACCTTTCTTGAACAAATGCTCTGTCCGTAAACTCTGCACAGCCCAGTAACTAAGTGCGATAAAAAACAAATGTGAAAATATAGTAATCAATGACTGTACTCGAATATATTCCATGGAAATTCCCTTCTATGAAATCTGTTCCTTTATTGATTAAAAAATCTTTAAATTACATCGTACCGAATAACCGATCGCCTGCATCTCCTAAACCAGGAATGATATAGGCATCGTCATTTAACTTCTCGTCTAATGAAGCCGTGTAAATTTTAATTTCAGGGTGCGCTTCTTGTAAAGCCTTAACCCCTTCAGGAGCTGCTACAACACACATAAATTTAATGTTTTCAGGTTTTGCTCCACGTTCAAGTACAGAGTCGATCGCTGCAATAGCCGATCCACCTGTTGCCAACATAGGATCCACAACATACACATGTCGGTTTTCTAAATTATTTGGCATCTTAACAAAGTACTCTACAGGCTGCATCGTTTCTTCATCGCGGTATAGGCCTACATGCCCGACACGCGCTGCAGGAATTAAGTCTAAAATTCCGTCGACCATTCCAAGCCCGGCTCGGAGTATAGGTACAACGACAACTTTTTTACCAGCTAATGTTTTTTGAGTAGTTTTCACTACCGGGGTTTCAATTTCGATGTCTTCAAGTGGTAAGTCTCTTGATACTTCATAAGCAAGTAAGCGAGCAATTTCATTCACTATTTCTCTAAAATCTTTCGTTCCTGTGTTTTTGTCACGAATGATCGTCAGTTTGTGCTCAATTAAAGGGTGTTTTAAAACGTGAAAGTTTTCCATTATTTTAGCTCCTTCTTTTATCCTGCTTTTTTCATCCTTACAATACTACTAAAGATTTCGATTAAAATCTACTATTTTTCCATGATTTTTATATGGATTTTTCGTTTGCTGCGCTTTGTAAGCGATTCATAAAGGCAAAACTATCTTCACCTTTTTCAAATGGCTCGACTAAAACCACTGTTGCTATCGTGTTTTCAAGGGTTCGGAGTCCATTGAACAGGTTTCGATTGGCTGCTTTTATATCCCCACTTATTCCGAGTGAAAAAGTTTCTGCAACACTGTCTTTATATTCTGCAATCACTTCGTCACTTGCCAGCAAACCAATTGCTTCTCCTTGCTTGGTCATTTCATGGATGGCTTTCTCAAAACTCGAACGAACAATATATACGGGGATAGAAGGTTCGTAGTGTTTGGCTTTAGATGCCACCTGCGCTTTTTCTTCTACTGAAAACACTTGTTGATTGATCGTCTCCTCAATCGCTTCTTTTGAAATATTTCCAGGCCGAAGAATTACCGGATGTGCGGGGTTGGATAAATCCAGCACAGTGGATTCGATGCCAAAGGAGGTTTCTCCACCGTCAATGACTGCTGATATTTTTCCGTCTAAATCCTCTAACACATGCTCAGCTTTTGTAGGACTTGGACGTCCCGTCGAATTGGCGCTTGGTGTTGCGAGCGGCACGCCGGATGCAGCGATAAATTCTAGAGCGACTGGGTGGTCTGGCATCCGCAATCCGATGGTCTCTTTTCCACCGGTGACCGTTTTTGGAAATTTTTGTGCATTTTTTAAAATAATCGTTAATGGCCCTGGCCAGAATTTTTCAGCTAAAGTTTTTGCAGCTTTTGGAACTTCTAAAGCATATTGGTCCATCGCTTTCGGATCGCTGACCAATACACTGATCGGTCGGTCAGCAGGTCTTCCTTTCGCTTTAAAGATTTTCTTGACGGCCTCATCATTTGTCGCATCCGCACCTAAACCGTATACGGTGTCTGTGGGGAAAGCAACAATATTTCCTGATTGAATCAGTTTTGCAGCTTCCTCAATCTCTTCTTTTGTGAATCGTTTGGTCTCCATCCGCTCTTTCCTCTCTACTATACTCGTATCGTATTTTGTGGATAACTTTTTTTATTTTCCACATAAAAAGTGCATTTAAATCAAATGTTTTTAGAGTTATCCACACTTATCCACAGCTATTATCCACATTATTCACAGAAAATGGCGATTACTCGGTCTAAGCCACTGAAATCTTTCCAAATCTCGATGGATGCCTGTGGTAGAGCTTTTTGGAATATTTCGGCAACTTTTTCACCTTGTTTGTAGCCAATTTCTAAAAAGATTTGTGCGTTAGGATTTAAATACTTTGGAATTGTATAACTTATTTTATAATATATCGCCAATCCATTATCTTCCGCAAACAATGCGCTTTTTGGCTCGTGATCGATGACAGATTGGTCCATCACATTTAATTCGTCTTCGCCGATATAGGGTGGATTACATAAAATGACATCAAAAGTCTGTTCCGCCACCGGTACAAATAAATCGCCTTGCTTAAACGTGATATCCGCGCCTAACTGTTTTGCATTTTTTTCAGCCACTGTCAGTGCTTCTTTACTAATATCGGTTGCTGTGACTTTATCTTCTGGTCGTTCCAGTTTATGCGTAATCGCTAATACACCGGTTCCTGTACCGATATCTAACACCTTCAAAGTTTTTTTGGGCAACATTCGAAGGACTCGATCCAGCCATTCTTCGGTTTCTGGACGTGGAATCAGTGTGTCTTTCGTTACTTTAAATTTGCGGTCATAGAACCATTCGTGTCCAACAATTTGCTGCATTGGTTTTCCTTGAAGAAATTCATTTAGGTCTTTTTGAAACTGGAGGTATCTATGCTCTGGCATTTCTTCTCGGTAGTGCTTGATTACATCTGTTTTGGTCCAATCGAGCCGCTCACGCATGAGCCATTCGGCGGCAAAAGTTGAGTGCCCTTTTTTTTCTAAAAAAGAGGAAACCCTTTGTAGGACTTCCTGATATGTGAATCTTTCTTTATTTTGCATCGTCATTTTAGAGTTGCTCCAATTTTTGAGCTTGGTCTTGTAGTCGCAATTCCTCGATAATTTCGTCCAGTTCACCGTCTAAAACTTG